>CAYTRP010000389.1:0-3852 GCA_964440195.1 uncultured Candidatus Sumerlaeota bacterium | reverse complement strand
CGTACTCCACATTGGAATGATCCGACAACCCGTAGCCCATCTGGTGGAACGACGCGAAGTTCCGGCGCTCCCGGGACGTGGGCTCCAGATCGTCGGGGCCGCGTCTCGGATGCAGGCCAATCAGGTCGCCGCGCCCGTTGTGCCACCGGAAGTCCTTGATCCAACCGCGCTCGTCGGTCTCGACGTTGGCCCAGCGCATCAGGTGGGGATGGCACTTGTTCATCCCCTCGCTGGACAGCGCCTTGTATTCGGAGTTGAGCGCCGCGAGGACGCGCGAGCCGCTCAGGTCCGACGTGGGGTCTTCCAGATTGTCGGCATTTTGCCCCAGCATCTCGACGATGCGGTGCATTGCCCATGGCACGGTGTCTTGTGGCGCGTTCATTCATCGTCTCCGTTGGTCGGAAGTCAGGGTGTCAGCGCCGCCGCGTCGGGGTCCTTGTTCCCCGTGACCACGATGGACTTCTTGTTCTTCTTCACGTCGCGCGAGATCTCGCCAAGCTCGCTCAACTGGTCGCGCATCGCCGCCCCATCCTTGTCCTTCCTCCACTTCTTCCAGTTGGCCTCAAGGCGCTCGATCATCTTCCGGTACTCGGCCTCGCCGACAATGGTGGAAAAGTGGCACAGGATTTCCCGGCACTTTTCCCGGGTCAGGTAATTGAGGGGCTGCATGGTGTGGTAATCGTACAGGACATGCCGCAACTTCGCCGTGTTCGGGGTTTCGCCAACCTGCCAGATCGTCGCGAACGTCTGGTTGGACCCCATGCCAAGGTCCACCCCATTGATGGGGACGGCGAAAAAGTCTCCATCCGAATCCACGCAATCCTTGAGCACGTCGTTGAAGCGGCTCATATCCCGGTGATTTGAACGTTTCGGCATGTAGCCGGCGGCCTTGGGGTGCTCGACCAAGTCGTTTTTTCTCGACGTCTCGACAGGTGATGCCTTCATTTGGTGGATCTCCTTGGGCGATGTGTGCGGAGGGCGCCGGTTGCCCGGCACCCCCCGGTTTGTTGCTAGTAGCCTTCTTCTTCCCAGCCCGCGCTGACTTCGTTGAAGCCCGTGCGGCCCGTGAAGCGGCCCTGCGGCATACGGTTGCGGGTATACGCGGTTCCGAGTTGGGCATAGATCAACTCGAAGTTCACGCTGCCGCCGACGTGACCCATGTTCCGCAGGTCGCTGCGGCTGACCCGAACCGGGTCCGTGAACTTGATGTTGAATCCCGGGCCATAGACCCGAAGGACGTATCCGTTGGGGATGAAGTCGGTCACGTGGACCTTGATGCCGTCCACGATATGGATGAGGCCCCAACCCTGGTCGATCTCGGTGGGGTAGTTCCCCGTCCGCTCGAACCGGTTGATGCCGATGCCGTTGGCGTTTCCGGTCTGGAAGAACGTGTCGCGCAATGCGTTGAACATGGAGGAGTTCATCAAATAAACCCCCGCGCACGTCTCGTAGGTCGCGAAGTTGGTCCGCACCTTGTTCCGGGTGTCGAATCCCGTCTTCACGTCGTGGGGCATACGGTTCCGGCCCTTTTGGTCGAACAGGATCAGGTCCCGGTGCGAAAGCGGCTGCCCAACCGTCGCCTGTTCCACCTGAGCCTTGAACTTGCTGTTGTTGATCTGGACGTTGTTCAGGCCCGCCAGCGGATAGGCATCGTTGTTGCAGGCGGACAGGAGGCCCGGCATGGCATAGTTGCCGGCCGAGTCCAGCGCGT
Source organism: uncultured Candidatus Sumerlaeota bacterium (assembly GCA_964440195.1). Taxonomy (GTDB): domain Bacteria; phylum Sumerlaeota; class Sumerlaeia; order SLMS01; family JAHLLQ01; genus CAYTRP01. The sequence goes on along the minus strand of CAYTRP010000389.1, from coordinate 2,141 downwards.
ACAACTGATGCCCGATGGTTGGCGTATAGTTGGCCGACCCGATGTTCGTGACCGCGATTTCGCCCTCAAGCGGTCCCGGGTTGATGTCCTCGACGCGGAAGGCCACGTTCGCGATGGGAGTGCCGCTTCCATCGCGAACCTCGAACAGGAAATTCTCCTGCAAGTGGTCCCGGACGGCGACGCGCATGGTGCCCGTGCCGCCGTTGGCGTCGATTTGCGCCGAGTTGATGGCGATCTCGTTGATCTTGCCGTTGCCTTCCCACGCGAACATGGCGCTCCGAAGATGCGCGATCATGCGGAAGCAATGCACGTCCGCCTGGCCGATTTCGTCGATGTAGTTGGTTTCCTCCCCACCCTCCTGCCACAAGGCTCCCTTCTCGAACCGCTTGGTCGAGTAGCCGAAAATGAAGTCGGGAGTCACGGCGCCAATGACGCCGTGCTTGCGGTCGGTGTAAAGATGTCCGACGGTGCCGGTTGCCCCGCGGGGAGCGCCGGCGCCGGCGTGGAGCTTGTCGTCGAAGTGGATCTCGACGTGCTTCCCGCCAAGGTTCATGGCGGGATCGGCCCCGTGGGCCTGGAGCATTTGCAGGACGTTGTCCAGGTTGATCTGGACGAGGTTCCCACAGGTCTTCTTGTGCGCCGTCTTCAGCGTCTTGTTGCCATCGAGGATTTGCGCGTTGTAACTCATGGAAGTTCCTTCCGGGGTATTATTTGTCTATCGCCCGGACATCTCCTTGAAGAGCGAGTTCATGCGCTTGACGATCGCGTCTTCCGACGGACGTCCGCCGAACTCCTCGCCCAATTCATGGGACACCTGGGCAACGATGTTGTCTGCCGATGGTTGGAGGCTTCCCGGCAGGGTGCCGGGCTGTTTCGGGTGAACGATCGAGGTGGGACCCGGCATTTTGGCCGGCCATGCGCCCCCCTGCGGGGGTGCGGGCGCCTTCGCGCCATTCCCGTTCGCGCCAGCCGCGTTCCCGGCAGGCCGGGCCTGCGGGAAATGCGTGGCTACGAAAACCTCGACGGCGAATCTGTTGAACTCCGAGGGGAGGATTCGCGTTCCGCGAGAAACGTGTTCCGGTTTGGAAAGACGTTCCTTGAGCGGGTCGATGTTCAACTCCGGCTTGTGGGCCGGGTTCTTGATGGACTGAAAAAAATCGTTCTCGATTTGATTTCGGATGAACTTGAAGCTCTGGACATACAACGGAATGGGACTGCCCGATTCGTCCGTGAACAATTCGCGGCTGCTGACCATTTGGTTGCCGATTTTCAGGGTGACGCCCTTGTGGATGATCTCCTCCACCTGCCGGTTCCCGGCGGCCCACGCCTCTTCGATCTCCCTCTCCTCGCGTTCGCGAGCCCTGTTTTCCTCGTCGCGGCGAAACATGGAAACCTGCGCTTCGGCCCGTTTGGCCCGATGCTCGATCTCCGTCCAGCGAAGGCGCGACTGAACCTGCCTCTCCAGTTCCCGCCGGTGCTGGGGATTGCGCTCGGGGTTGAACTTGCTCTCGCGAACCTCGTTGCCGTCCTCGTCGTAATCGATCGGCCCCATGAACTCCTGCCGAAGCTCCTCCGTCACTTGCGCGAGGACAGCCTGCCGCGCGGCTTCAGGATCGAACTCGGGAATATCCAGCGGATCGGCGGGAAGGGCCGGTTGCACTGGATCGGTTGGCGCGGCGGTCTGTTCTTGGGGAGTCCCTTCGATTCGACGGGCCAACGCGACAAGTTCCGGGTTGCCAGAGTCATAAAGGTCTCCAATGAGACGATAACGCCCGCCGGGAGTGGACAACGCCCTGGCGATGGCATTCGTGGAAATATCAACCGGGGGTTCGGGCGCACCGATGCCAACAGCGGCCGGATCGGGGGCAGGAGCTTCAACCTCCTGGGGCGCATCGGCCGCTCGGCGGAAAAACACCGGCACCCCTGCCGGCGCGGCGCCTGGGGCCGGAGCAACAGGATCTTCTCTCCTGGCAGGCTCGACGGCGGTCGGGCCGGGAGGCTTTGCAACGTCGGGACCTTGGCCGCCCGGCTGTTCCTCGGTGACGGCGGCATTGTAGGCGGCAATGAGGTCGTCGGCCGTCGGCATGACGAACGGCGCGCTCTCCCCACCCTCCCCGGTCCCGGGCTGGACGCCGATTCCA
>CAYTRP010000388.1:0-3870 GCA_964440195.1 uncultured Candidatus Sumerlaeota bacterium | reverse complement strand
CCCCCCATCTGGTGGGGGATATTGTCGTCGATGACCATGTCAACGTCGCCGACGTCACCGCTCTCGCAAACCTCATCGCAAACGGCACACCACCGCCCATCCACCTCGCCGACATCAACGGCGATGGCACGGTGAATGAACTTGATGTGCAGGCGTTGGCGGAGATGATTGTGGATGGCACCGAGTAAAGGGCGAGGCTTGGCGCAAGGCTCGCCATGAAACCCAGAAGGACAGGGAGAGAAGCATGAACACCGATTTTTTGGGATCGGCGGTTTTTCGGTCCGCGCCCGCGCGGTTGTCGATTGTCCACGTAGCGGTGATGGCTTTCCTGATGATGATGGCTAACGCTGCGGCGGATCCCCCCGCGCCCAAGACCGTCATCGTCACGCCGCAGGAAGACCTGCTCATTGAGAATACCGAGTTAGAGGTGGCCTTCGCCGGAACCGCCGTCGCACCCGAGAGCACCGTCGCCGCCGTCCAATGGCGCAACAACGCGGGCGCGTGGCAGAACGCCAACGGCACCGACTTCTGGAATTTCGTCGTCACCGATCTCGAAGTCGGCCCCAACCTCGTCGAAGTCCGCAGCCGCAATGCGCAGGGAACCAATGGCCTCGCCGTCTCGAAGACCATCACGCGCAAGCCCACCTGGGGCATCGCCTGCGATGAGCCGGCCGAGATCATTGAGGATGGCTTCTACGAGTACGATCTCACCCACTTTGCAGAAGCCTGGCATGCCTTCACCGTGCCCGCAAACGGCCTGATCCGCGTCGAGTCCACCAACCAGGTTCATCGGGCCAAATGCAATAACGGATCTCCCACAAGCCTGCATCTTCTCCATCGCGCCGATAGCCCCACCGCCGCTCAGTTCATCGTGTATGAGGGGCAGACTTTTCTGTTCCGATCAACGCGCTATGGGAATGAACCGCGCATCGGTGCGCTCTCCTTTTCGTTCGAGCCCACCAATGTCCAGTTGCAAACCACCTGCGACACCGCACTGGAAATCACCGGCGCGGGATCCTACCACTTCTTCATTGGCGGGGAGTTCTCCAATCCGTGCCACCCCGCACCCGATCCCGAGGTCTACAAGGGACAGGAATGGTATACCGTCTGGTATCGATTCACGCCCGACCAGGACGGCTTCTACGAGTTCTCCCTGCGACAGAATCCCACCGGAGAGAACTTCAGCGTCGTCCAAACCACGGCGTGGTTCTATCTCTTTCCCGGAGACACCTGCGCGCTGACCTGCGGGAACCGCATTCCCTGGGACACCATGCCCACCGGCGGAATCCTGGAAGCCAGCGCGGGAACCACGTATCACATCGCGCTCACAAACATCTATGTGGGGACCTACGAAAGCACCCTTCACGGCTACGGTGTGCTCGATGTTGACTATCGTCCCATGCAGACGGGAGCAACCTGCGGAGAGGCTATCCCAATCACCCAGAGCGGCATTCACCCCTTCAACACGCTCGACGCTCCCGCCAGCGACCCGTGCAGACCCGGCGCCAAGACACAGTGGTTCACCTACACCGCCCCCGCCAACGGCGTCATCCTCGTCGAGACCTGCGGACTGGCGACCTTCGACACCTACGTCAGCGCCTACTCCGGAGACTGCCCTGTCTCATGCGCCAGCCGCATCGCCCTCAACGACGACGCCGCGGGGCCTTGCGGCCTGCAATCCCGGATTGAATTCGGCGCACAGGCCGGCCAGACCTACCGCCTTGCGCTCTCCGGCTTCGCCACCGAGGCTGGTATGGGCGAGTTTCACCTCGGATTCACCTCGATGGAAGTCGTCGTGGGCGACGTCATCGCCACCGGATCGCTCAACGTGGCGGACGTCACAGAACTCGCCCGCCGTATCGCCGAGGGCAACCCGCCCCCCATCTACCTCGCCGACATCAACGGCGATGGCGTCGTGAACCAAGACGACGTGCAGGCCTTGGCGGAGATGATCGTGGGCAAAGACGACTGACCCACAGGGCACGACGAATCGAGTTTGGTTTACCACGGAGCCACGAAGGACACGGAGGAAAAACATTGCCGGTCGAGTAAAAAAACCATGCCGATTCACGAGGCGTTGAGCGAAAAGGTCATCGGCTGTTGCATCGAGGTCCATCGAGAATTGGGACCGGGTTTGCTGGAGGGAATCTATGAGGCGGCCTTGTGCGAGGAGCTTCGCATGGCGGGAATCGCGCACCAACGCCAATTGCCCATCCCGGTGGCATACAAGGGAATCAACCTCGGCATGGATTACCGGATCGATGTGATGGTGCAGGATACGATCGTTTTGGAGTTGAAGTCCGTGGAGCGATCGTTACCGCTGCACGAGGCGCAGTTGATGACGTACATGAAACTGTCCCGGAAGAAGCTGGGCTTCCTGCTCAACTTCAATGTCCCGCTGATGAAGGACGGGATCACGAGGCGGGTTCTTTAGGATGGTTGTTTACCACGGAGGCGCGGAGATCACGGAGGAAAAAACTTTTTGAAAGAGATCGGACACCATGCAGGACGATGTTTGTTCCCCAATCCTCAGTTCCTACTCCCTGCTTTTCTCCGTGTCCTCCGTGCCTCCGTGGTAAATCTCATTTTTCACTTCTTGCCGCTATTGAGCTTCGCCAGCACGTTGAAGCTCTCGAGCGTCCGTCCCGTCCCTTCGACGATGGCCGTCTCCGGGTTTTTTGCCAGGTACACCGGCAACCCCGTCTCCCGGCTGATCAGCTCCGGCAAGCCCCTCAACTGGCTGGAGCCACCGGCCATGCAGATGCCGCGCTGCACGATGTCGCCGGCCAGCTCGGGCGGCGTGCGCTCCAGCGTGACGCGCACCGCGTTCACGATCTGCATCACCGGCTCTTCCAGCGCCTCGCGGATCTCCTGGCTGTGCACCTCGATGGTGCGCGGCAGGCCACCCATCAGGTCATTCCCGCGCACGTCCATGATCAATTCCTCGTCCATCGGCATCGCCGACCCGATGTGGATCTTGATGTCTTCCGCCGTGCGCGGCCCGATCTTGACGTTGTACTTGCGCTTGATGTGCTGGACGATGGCCTCGTCCATCGAGTCGCCTGCGCAGCGCACCGACTTGGCGACCACGATCCCGCCGAGCGAGATCACCGCCACCTCCGTCGTGCCGCCCCCGATGTCGATCACCATGCTGCCCACCGGCTCGTCGACCGGCAACCGCGCGCCGATCGCCGCCGCCATCGGTTCCTCGATCAGGTACACGCGCGAGGCCCCCGCCAGCATGGCGCTCTCGCGCACCGCGCGGCGCTCCACCTCGGTGATCCCGCTCGGCACGCTCACCACGACCCTGGGCCGCGTGATGTACCGGTACCCCCGCCCCGTCAAGACCCGGCGGATGAAGTAATTCAGCATTTCCTGCGTGATGTCGAAGTCCGCGATCACGCCATCCTTCATGGGGCGCACCGCGACGATGTTGCCCGGCGTGCGGCCCAGCATCCGCTTCGCCTCCATCCCCACCGCCACCACCTTGTGGGTGCTCGCCTCCACCGCGACGACGCTGGGCTCGCGCAGCACGATCCCCTCGCCCTTGACGAACACGAGCGAGTTGGCCGTGCCGAGGTCGATCCCCATGTCCAGGGTAAAGACATCGTAGACTTGCTGAAGCGTGATCATGGCGGAGGGTCTCTTCCGGGCCGGGGAATGGGAGCAGGATCAACGGGAACCGCGGGCCGAGGAGGGAAGCCGGAAAACACCGCCAAAAACGCGCAAACCCGCGCCGCAACAGGCTTTTCCGACATCCCCGCCGCGAACAGAAGGCCGCATGCCGAACACCGTCAAGATCAAAGGATGTCTATTTCAGTGGGGATCGGTAGGGAGCGGGATCGATGATCGCGATGTCGGTCCTGGAGA
>CAYTRP010000387.1:2307-3873 GCA_964440195.1 uncultured Candidatus Sumerlaeota bacterium | reverse complement strand
CGTCTACCGCTTCATCCTCACGATGATGCTGATCGACGTCGCGACGGCGTCCACCGCGACGCTGACCGAGGCCAACACGCTGGCCGCGTCGTATCAACAGGCCATCAACCTCGCCATCGCCTTGCCTTGGATCATCATGGCGACGGTTGCCGGTTGGATGAGCGGCCGCTTCAGCAAGGTCGCCGTCTCGCGCTGGACCAAGCTCCTCGAAGTCGCCATCATGGGCGTCGCGATCGGGGTGCTTGCCTCCAGGGTCCCCGCGCTCGGCATCGTCATCCTTTTCCTGATGTTCGTGCAGTCGGCGTTGTTCGGGCCTGCGAAGTACGGCCTCCTCCCCGAGATCCTGCCCCGCGACCGCGTCGGCTGGGGCACCGGCGTGCTCCAGGCGTTCACGTTTGTCTCGATCCTCGCGGGGACCATCGTCGGCCCATGGCTCTACGGCGAGGTTCGCGACACGCTGTGGATGGCGGGCGTCGTGCTGGTGGGGCTCGCGCTGGTCGGCTACGTGTTCAGCCTGACGATGGCGCCGACGCCGCCGGAGAATCCGGGGCAGGTGTTTCACGCGAACCCCGCGAGAATGATGGGCCCGCATGTCCGCGCGATCCTCGCGCATCGCGGCCTGCGATGGACGATCCTGTGCAACGCCGTCTTCTGGGGCGTCGCGATCATGTTCCAGGGGAGCGCCACGCAATTGCTCAAGCTGGCGCTGGGCCTGACCGCCGCGAACGTCGGCATCGCCATGATTCCCATCGTGATCGGCAACGGGTTGGGCTGTTTCCTTGCCAGCCTCCTCTCGCGGCGCGGCATCCTGCTCGGGAGCGTGCCGTGGTTCGCGGCCCTGATGGTCGTGGGGTCGGCGGTGCTCGTGGCATTCGTGCCGGGCGTCGATGTGCTCGAGACGATGGACGGGCAGGCGCGGCGAAACCTCGCATGGATCGCCTCGCCGGTGATGGGGATGATCGGCTTGTGCGCGGGCGCGCTCGTCGTGCCGTTGCAGTCCTACATAGTGTCGGCGTCCGAGCCGGCGCTGCGCAGCGGCATCTGGGCCGCGAACAACCTGTTCGTCGCGTTCGGGTGGGTCGTCGGCGGTGTCCTGTATGCCCCGCTGGCGACGATGCGCAACAATCCTGCCGACGTCTTTCTCGCCGGATCGGTCATCGTGCTCGCGGTCATCGCGTTTGCCGCGATGCGATTCGCGCCCCTTCGGCCGCTTGCCGCGCGGGTGTGACGCGGATTACCCGCCGGACTCGCCGGCGGCGGGGATCTCGCGCGCATGCGGGTCCACGGCGGGATCGCCGGTGACCTGCGCCAGGCGCTCGAGCATCGCGGGATCGGTGACGTGCTCGAACTGCTCGGCGGGCGCGTGCACGTTCGCCGAGGGAAGCCCCGCGCGGTGCACGAGGTAGTCCTCCCACAGGCGGTGCGAGCGGATGAGCGCGCGCGCCCGCGCCCGGCCCGTGCCAGTGAGGAGATGGCGCGCGCCGGCGCGCCGAATCCACCCGCGCAACCGCAGCGCGAGCAGGGCCGGTGTCAGCCGTCGCTGGGAGAGCAGGAGTGTGTGCTGTA
>CAYTRP010000387.1:0-2297 GCA_964440195.1 uncultured Candidatus Sumerlaeota bacterium | reverse complement strand
AGTTGGGGCGTGTCGAGCCCGCGCGGAAGATCCGCGGCGGGGAACTCCTCGGCACGGTACAGCGCGCCCAGGATGTCCTCGCGCAGGATGCGAAACGCGAGCAGCGACCGTGTCGCAAACCGCGCGATGAGTCCATGACGCGGCGCGGCCATCAGTGCCGCAAAGAACAGCAGACCCGACATCGTTGCCATCATGCCCGCCGAGGTGGTGGAGGGCAGGCCCATGACCTGCGGCACGAGAATGGCCGCCCCATGGCCGAGCAACGCGGAGAGCGCGGCCGCCGCCATCGCCACGACCAGCAACACGCCCAGACGGTCGCACAACAGGTGTGCCGTGGCCGCGGGGACGATCAGCATGACGATCACCAGGATGCTGCCGACGGACTCGAACGCGGCCACGCACGTGGCGGCGACACACGTCATCAGCAGATAGTGGAACAGCCGCGAAGGAATGCCCAGGGCGTCGGCCATCGCCGGGTCGAAGGCCACCAGCCGCAACTCCTTGAAGAAGAGCCCGATGAAGAGCGCGTTGACGAGCAGGATGAATCCCCCCACCGCCGCCGCGCGCGGCATGGTCATGCCCAGCACCGTGACCTGGTCCAGTGGAGTGAGTTCCAGCGAGCCATAGAGCACGCAGTCGGGATCGAGGTCCACGCGGTCGGCCGCGAGGCGGATCAACACGAGCCCCGCCGCGAACAGCGCCGTGAAGATGACGCCCATCGACGCCCCCTCGTCGAGGCGCCCGACACGGTGCAGGACCTGGATCAGCAGCGCGGTCACCACGCCCACCACCGCCGCGCCAATGAAGAGCGGAACCGGATCGCGCGAGCCGGACACGAGAAAGGCGACGGCAATCCCCGGCAGGACCGCGTGGCTCAACGCATCGCCCATGAGCGACAGCCGCCGCAGCACGAGGAAGCACCCCGGCAGCGCGCACGCCATTGCGATGAGCGCGCCCGTGACGACGATGGAGGTGTCGAGGGATGTCCAGTCGCCGATCACGTGAGGGAGACCTCGCGGCTCGAAGTGTGGGGGTTTGCCGGAAGCGCGGCGTTCTGGGCGAGGCCCAGCTTCTCGAGGCGCTGGATCATCTCCGCGTCGAGGACGTGCTCGACCATGTCGGCGTCGCGATCCACCCGCCCCGGCGCCACGTCCGCATGGGCGATCAGGTAAAGCTCCCACAGGCGGTGGTTGCGCACGACGCGCGCGGCCTCGGCATGGCCGCGATGGGTGAGCGTCCATGTGTTGTCGGCCGCGAGCGCGACGAGCCCGTCATCCTGCGCGCGGCGCATTTCCCGCTCGAGTTGGCGGCGCGACCATGTGCGCTCCCCGAGTAGGTAATCGGTCGTGGCCGTGGAGGATTCCTCGTGGGCCTCGAAGAGCGCGCGCAGGAGGTGCTGCCGGGCGACGCGGCGCGCGAGGCCCGCATGCGCGATGGCTTGCCACGCGATGCCGCGCCTGCGGCCCAGCACCAGGCTGATCGAGAAGAGCAGCGCGGCCACCAGCACGATGATCGGCCCCGAGGGCGCCTGCGGGAAGATGGCGCTCAACAGCGCGCCGAACACGGCACTGAGCGAGCCGACCAGCGCGGAGATGAGCGCCATCACGCGCACATCGTTGGTCCAAAAGCGCGCGGCGGCCGGCGGAATCACCAGCAGCGCGACGACAAGGATCAGCCCAACGGCCTGCATCCCGATCACGCACACCGCCACCGCCAGCATCATGAGCGCGATGTCGAGCAACGCCGTCGGCCACCCCCCCGCGCGGGCGAATCCCTGGTCGAAGCACAGGAGCGTGAGTTCCTTGAAAAGGAGCGCGCACACGACCAGCACGGCAATGGCCACCCCGCCGATCAGGAGCACGTCGCCATAGAGCAGCGAGGCGGTCTTGCCGTAGATGAAGTGCGAGAGCCCCGCCGCGTTGGCGTCGGGCATGCGCGAGGCAAAGCCCAGCAGCACCGTTCCGAACGCGAAGAAGACACCGAGCACGATCGCAAGGGCCGCGTCGTCCTTGATGCGCGAGGAATGACGCATCGCCACGACCGCCAATGTGCCGAGCGCCCCGCACACGGCCGCGCCGGCCAGCAGCACGGGCAACTCGCGACCCGTTCCCCCCAGGGCAATCGCGAGGAAGAAGGCGACGATCACGCCGGGAAGAGTGGCGTGCGCGATGGCGTCCCCCAGCAGCGCCCTTCGCCTGAGCAGCAGGAAACTCCCCACAAGGCCACAGGCCGCGCCGAGAAGAAGCGTCCCAAGCAGCACAATCCGGGTATTGTAATCCGCCAGGGAAAGGGCCCGC
>CAYTRP010000386.1:0-3874 GCA_964440195.1 uncultured Candidatus Sumerlaeota bacterium | reverse complement strand
CTCCATTTGGTGCCCATGCCGTGCCACCAAATTCTGGAACAAGGACCGGGGGCGCCGGTGCGGGACACGATGCAACGCGCGAGGCCCCCCGGAGGGAACCCACAATCACCGGGCAGGCGAATCCTCGCTACTCCGCGAACTCGGCATCCACCGCCGGCCAGTCTTCCCGGCCGGGGGAGTAGGCACGCGCCTTTTCGAGGAACTCGAGCGCGCGCGGGCGGTTGCCCGCCGCGAGGTAGCAGCGCGCCACCAGAATTGAAAGCGCATACCCGAGATACCGGTCGTCCTCGCGAGTGGCCAGCCTCGGCTCCGGCACCCTTCGCAGGTAGGGCATGATCGCAGTCACCGCTTCGGCATGGCGACCCTGGAGGTAGAGGGAGCGGCCGAACTGGTGGGCGAGCCAATGCGAGCGCCACCACAGGCTGTCGGTCCGCTCGACGTTCTGGGCGATCTCCTGGTCGAGGACCCGCCGGACTTCCTCGAAGTCGAGCAACAGGCGGATGGAGGGGTCCTCGCCGCCGACCTCCAGGGCGTGGAGGTATCGCTCGGTCGCCGCGACGATGTTGTGCTCGCGGTAGTGGACGTGGCCCTCGAACAGGATGGGGTTCGCGCTCTGGAATCGCCCGATGCGGTCGGCGTATTCGGCCGCGAGGCCGGCGTTCATGTCGACAAGCGGGAGCACCGGCACCTGGTTGTCGAAGAGGCGGCCCATGTTCGCGGCGATGGGGCGCGCGTCATAGCCATGGCGCGGGGCGAGGAACTCCAGGATGGGAAAGTCCTCGGTGTTCAGCGGCCCGCGACCGATGTACACGTCCAGCGCGCGATGGTCGGTGACGAAGGACGACACGATCTTGGCGGGATCCGAGAGGCCGATGTCCACGAGGTCCTCCTGGATCCCGGGGATGCCCGTCGCGCGCACAACGGCGTCGAGGTCGATGCGCGCCTCGTCGCGGCCGGCGATGAAAAGGCAGTAGTGGGTGGGTTGGTTGGTGAAGTACCACACGGCCATCTTGGGGAAGACGCGGTGGAAGGTGCGCGTCATGATGCGAAAGGCTTCGTCGCTGAGCCCTCCCAGCGGGACCCAGACGACGACGAGCCCGCGCTCGCTGATGCGCTCGCGGCAAAGCTCGAAGTACTCGAGGTCGTAGAGGTTCGCGTTGGACTTGTACCGCAGGTCCGTGCAGTCGGTGGCGATGACGTCGTACCGCGTCTCGTTGAAGCGCAGGTAGGCGCGCGCGTCGTCGATGATGAGGCGGTAGCGCGGGTCGTGGGTCATGTGGCCCGGCCCGGCGCGGTGGGTGTAGGCGGAGAGGGGCTTGACGCCGTTGGGAAGGAAGCCGCCGGGGCCGCGCTCGCCCAGCTCGCGCCGCAGCACCGCGTCCGTCAGCACGATGCCGTGGTTTGCGTCGGTGAGGGTGATGGCGGCGGAGGGGACCGTCGTCGTGATTTCGCACGCATGGATGTTTTTGATATTCGGATACAAAGTGTAGCTGTGGGAGGCGCCGCCGCTGCCAAAGCCGACGGTGAGGACGCTCTCCGCCTCCCCGCCGAGCAGCATCATCGGCACGTGCGCGAGGGTCTTCTGGTCCGTCTGGATGACGGGGTCCGTCCCCGCGACGCCGACCCCGTCGACATAGATCGTGCGCCATCCCTTGGCGTCCTCGATGACGGAAACCGTGGCGAGCGGGCCTTCCTTGTAGAAGACAAGCTTGTCGAACTCGAGCAGCCGCTGGAACGACCCCGAGCCGGGTGCCGCCAGCACCCGCAGGATGAAGAGCACCGACGCCGCCGCGCACGCCGCGACGAGCGCGCCGCGCCTCGGGCCCGGCAACACCGGCGTCAACCACAGCGCGCCAATGCCGATCGCCATGCTCGCGGCGGCCAGCACGGCAAGCGTCGCGGAGATTCCCATCGCCGGGATCAGGATGAACCCGCCCAGGAACGAGCCGGCGATCGCGCCGGCGGTGTTGATCGCATACAGGCGGCCGATGTCGGCGCCGACTTCCTCGACGCTGCCCGAGACGATGCGCGCGGCCACGGGAAAGAGCATCCCCATCAGGAGCGTCGGCAGGCCGATGACGACGGCGGTGCGCGTCATCACGTTGCCGATCGCGTGCCGGGTGTTCAGGTCGCCCGACCCGTCGGTCGCCAGCTCGGGGCGCAGCATCCATTCGGGCAGGTCGGCCATGATGAGAAAGAGCGAGAGCCCGCTGGTCACGCCGAGGAGCACCTGCAGGATGCCGTAGACCGCCAATGGCTGGCGCAGGCGATCGACGACCGCCTGCATGAGGGCGCTCCCGATGGCAAGGCCCAGGAGGAAGATCGTCAGGATGCTGGAGAAGGCGTAGGTCGTGGCCTTGAGATGCTCGAAGCCGAAGATGAGCGACCGGCTCCAGGCGATCTGCAGCGCCAGGGCGATGAGGCCGCTAACACCGTAGGTGAGCAGCACATAGCGCGCGGCGGGCGACAACGCGGGGCGGGGCGCGGAGAGCGTCGCGCGCGGCGCCACCGGGCGCGTGGCGCCCCACCCCAGCGCGATGGCGGCGAGGCCGACAAGGGCGTCGGTGCCCACGGCGATGAGTGTCGTGTGCCAGATGCCATGAAGCTCGAGGAGCACGAATCCCGTGAGGAACGCGCCCAGCACCGCGCCCAGCGTGTTGACCGCATAAAGGCCGCCCACGCGGTGGCCGAGGCTTTCGAGGTCGCGCACCACCGCGCGGGAAAGCACCGGAAGCGTCGCGCCCATCAGCGTGGTGGGAATCAGCAGCAAGCCGCCGATGAGCACGAAGCGCAGCAGGCTGAAAGCGTGGAAGTTCGGATCGCTCCCCGTCGCGTAGAAGACACCGATGACCGGGATGACCATTGCGAGGAGAAACGGAAACGCGAAGGCCGCCGCCGCCGTGAGCAACTCCAGGACGCCGAAGAAGACGAGCGGGCGCTTGAGCGTGTCCGCACGCTTGCCGACCAGCCACGACCCCAGGGCAAGGCCGCCCATGAATGCGGTGAGCACCGTGGACACCGCGTAGATCGTGGCCCCAAAGACGGTGGTGAGTTGGCGCACCCAGACGACCTGGTAGATCAGCGCGCTGGCCCCGCTGAGCAGGAACAGCAGCGCGATGACAAGGCCGCGCGAGCCGAGGCCAAGCATCGGGCCCGCGAAGTTCCCCGGCGGGCGCGCCGGGGGGCGCGAGGGAGTGGAGGGCGTGGGGTCGGTCATGGTGTCGGCGGCGGGAAATCCGACGGGCCTTTCTGCCGGGTCAATCGGGCCATTCCGAGAGCGGCTTGCGGCGGGGTCAAGTCTTCATGGGCTAGGGCCGCGCGTCCTCTTCCTCCGAAGGCCAAAGGGCCTCCGCCGAAGGCCTCCATTCGTCGCGCAGCGGAAAGCCGTCGAATGCGGCAATCCCTGGGTTCCAATCCGCCGGGGGCGCGATGCACAGCACCAGCGGACCAGTCCCCTCCCATGAGAGGAGGTACGTCCCGTCGCCCAACGCCACGGGGTTCGGGGCGGCTTCGCCGTTCACCCGCAGCGCCCCGCCGGGTGCCCGCCACGCGTATTCGCCCGCAACGGCGATCTCGACGGAAGCACTGCCGCCGGCACCGGCTTGCACGACCTTGCCCGCCGCCATCAGGTGCCTTTGCCGCAGCGGCAGGTAGTGCTCCTCGATGAAGTCGAGCGTCGCGGGCGGCGAATCCCACACGCGCGAGTCGTACACGAGGTGGCGCACATCGCGCTCCGCAAGGGTCTCGACGACGCGCAGGTCGAGCCTGCCCTTGTTCACATGATTGCGCAGCACCGCGACGAGGGACTTCACCCGCAGCGGATGATCGCGCAGGTAGGGCATCGGGAATCCGGAAAACACCGCCTCCGTGGGGG
>CAYTRP010000385.1:0-3880 GCA_964440195.1 uncultured Candidatus Sumerlaeota bacterium | reverse complement strand
CTCAAGGGGATCGAGCGCATCACTGACTTCAACACCTTCTTCGATTGGCTTCGTCAACGTGCCGCTGCCTGAGATCGCCGACATTGGCGATCGGCTTGATGTTACGGGTCGATGTGCGGCGCGGTGCTCCAGGTGATCACAATGCCGGACTTCCGCTATCCGACTTATAGCCGGACGGGTGACTGGATTCGGAAGCGCCTTTTTCCCGGATGGCGGTCCCTTCGTTCGCGACGCTTGCCAAGGCGATGGCCGGAGCTTCGCGATTGCAGGTCGAAAGCCTTGAAAACATTGGTTCCCACCGCGCTCCGGCCCCGGGGCGTTGGCGCGAGCGCTTCCCGGCAAGGAAGGCGGACTTCCTCGCTCTGGGTCATGACCAGCGATTCTTTCGGACGTGGCCCTACTGCTTGGCCTATTGCGAGGCGGGTTTCGCCCGGCGCGCCATCAACAATCTTCATCTCGTTCTGACTCGGCCGGGCAATCAAACCCTCGACACACCGGAGTTCGAGCCTGCCCAATCGCCCCTATTATCCCCGCGAGAGGTCGCCACCACTTGAGTCAACTTGCTGTCCAAGACCCAGAAGCCGAAACCGCCGCAAAAATCCCATCGGCTTTGCCGGGCACCGCCGATTCCACATCTCCAGAGCGCAAAGCCGTCCGGCGCTCCGAATTTACTCCGATCCAGAATGCCCTTCACACGATCCCCTACATCGGGGTTCACGTGGCTGCCTTGCTGGTCTTCCTTGTGGGCTTTAGCTGGATCGCCCTGGCCACCTGCCTCCTGCTTTACTGGGTTCGCATGTTTGGCATCACGGCGGGCTATCACCGCTACTTCTCGCATCGCAGCTTCAAGACGTCGCGCGTCTTTCAGTTTATCCTCGCCGTGCTCGGAAATGCGAGCGCCCAGATGGGTCCGCTTTGGTGGGCCGCCCATCACCGCCACCACCACCGCCACTCGGACACCGAGGAGGACACGCATTCCCCCCACATTCACGGACTCCTGTGGTCGCACACGGGCTGGTTCCTTTCCCCCCGTCACGCGGAGACCAATGTGAAGGAGATCCGCGATCTCGTCAAGTATCGCGAACTCCTTTGGCTGAACGAGAACCACACCGTGGTGCCGCTTCTCCTTGCCGCCGGCCTCTTCGGCACGGGGCTGGCGCTCGAAGCCTGGGCCCCGTGGCTTGGGACCAATGGGCTTCAGATGGTGATCTGGGGGTTCTTCCTCAGCACCGTTCTCCTGTACCATGGGACGTTCACGATCAACTCTTTGGCGCACATCTTCGGCTATCGCACCTTTGAGACCCGCGATTCCAGCCGCAACAACTGGCTGCTCGCCCTGCTGACCATGGGCGAAGGATGGCACAACAATCACCACCGCTATCCCTCGAGCGAGCGGCAGGGATTCTACTGGTGGGAGTTTGACCTCAGCCACATGATCCTTCGGTGCCTTGAAGCGGTGGGAATCGTGTGGGACCTTCGCAAGCCCCCGCAGGAAATTCTTGAAGGTGCCCGGTCCGAGGAATGATGTCCGGCACCGGGGACCACGCTCGTCCACAATGGTGGGGAGGTCGATGCCATCCAGAGCACCGAGTTCGCCCGCGCCCTCTTTGGCATCGGGTTGGCTGACCAAGCCTTGGGCGAATCCTTCCGCGAGCGACTGCTTGGCAAGCGCTGATCAACGTGTCCCCTGATCCCCTCATCGACGTCCATAATGCATGGAAAAGCGACGGCGACCCGCCCGTGGGCGTGGCTACATGGAATTGGTCGGCTATGCCCGGCCATGGAGGCCCTTATGGCATCTTGCAGTTTTGTATATCCTTTCCTGGGACCGCCGGTCTCCGCACCAATGCCGTTCAATGGTTTCAGCCCCATAAGTGCCGTCATTCCAATGAATCCCGAACGGGATTCCGTAACTTAGCCCAGGGTTGCGCACCTCGGGCTTTATCGAGGGGCGCTACCCTGGGTTGGCGAACACGAACACCCCTACCGCGAAGCGGTTCTCGCCTTTGGCCTAGTTGATCGCATAAAGAACCGCTGAATGCAGGCTGTCTTGTATTTTTGGCGGGTTCGTTGCCGAGTGTCTGGTTGCATCGAAGTGGGTTTTATTCGCCAGCCCCAGCGCGCGGCCCCACAGGTCGCCGCGCATGAGCGAGATCATCTGGTTGAGCGTGATGCGCTGTTGTGTGCCGCCGGGTTTTTGCCATTTGGGACGCGGGGGCGCTGTGATCTGGGCGTGGTGGGCGGCAAGCAGCAGCAGCGCGTAGGCGCACGCGTGGAACTGCAGCACGGCGGTGGCTGCCGGTGGCGTGCGCATCTGCGCCTGGCCCAGGCCCAGCGTGGTCTTCTGCTCGCGGAAGCCCACCTCGATCTCCCAGCGCCAGATGTAGGCCTGCACGACTTGCTGCACGGGCAGATCGGGATCGGAGCACAACAGGTAGCCGGGATAGGCGAAGTACAGGCGCAGCCCCTTCTCGCGCGGGCGTGCGGACAGGGGGCGCAGCGCCACTAGGCGCAGGTCCCGCTCGCCCGCTCCGCGCCAGCGGCAGCAAAGCGTCTTGTATTCGAACGTGCGTGTCTGGCCCGCCGCGAAGACGCTCGTCTGGTTCCACGGCACGCTCTCGTCGCCAAGCAGTTGCTCGGGTGTGGCAAGCGCCGCGCCGTAGATGCGCCTTCTACCGCGGCCTTGCGGCGCGTCTTGTGCGGGGGCGGCGAAGAGCCTGGCGTCCTTGCGCGCGCGGCCCACAAGGACGGTCCGCTCGGGGATGGTCTTGAAGAGTGTCTTGTTCGTGTAGCCGCCGTCAAAGGCCACCACCAGCGTGCGCTTGTCTTCTCCCTCGCCATCCATCGTTCGCCGCAGCGTGGCCACGCGAGTGGCCCCCAGGTGGGAGACGCTGTTGTCGCGGCGCTGCTTGACGATGGCCGCCTTTTGCTCGGCGCTGGCCTTGGGCGGCATCTTGGGCGGGATGTGCAAGCGCAGGTCGATGGGAACCGCGCGCGCGGCGTGGGGGGCGTTGTCGCGCGCGGGCAACATCGCGCCGAGCTCGATGGCGCGCTGGCCCCAGACAATCTGGTGACGGAAGGCCGGGCTCTTGGGATCGTGCTGCCACTTGGTGCCGGCGACCTTCCTGCCGCACTTGGGCACCAAGGTGTCGTCCATGACCACGACAAGCGGTGCTTGCTCCTGCAGTGACTCAAGCAGCGCTTGGCGGCAGACGCCAAAGAGCTTGTCGGCGTCGAAGCGCTCGCGCTCAAACAGGCGGTATGCGGCCGACCAGTCCTGGAACTGGCGGCCGCAGGTGGAAAGCGCGCCGGTGATCGTGCGCCGCGAGAAGGACACGAGGCTGGACTGGGCCAGGGTGCGCGCGCGCTCAAGGGCCCCCTCATCATGGAACGCGCCGCGACAGCGTGCGAAGAGCATCTCGAAGGCCTCGTTGATGCTCAGCGTTTTTTTTTAGCCGGATCGGGCGGCGGGTTCTTGCGACGCAAGACGAGTTGGGAGACGTCGCAGACGAGCCACTCGACGACCTCGCCCTTCTCGAACTCCATGGCCTGTGCGACGGCCGAGGGGAAGTTGATGTACCACTGCTCGGAGTCCTTGCGGCGGATCAGCTGCACCTTGGTTGGAAAGCCCATGTGGCTCCTCCTTGTTGATCTAGTTAAATAACTAGATACAAAGTTGCGGAAAATCAAGCACAATCGCACAGCCTGAAGCAAAAACGCGCAGATGAACGGACGAGATTATCTAGTCAGGGCCAAAGGCGAGTACCGCGAAGCGGTTGCGTAAAAAGCGGCGGGCTTGCCGCAAGACATTCTGGTGGAACCCTTACGCAACCGCTTCGCGGTAGAAATTTGAGGTGCTCTAACCGGGGGTAGCCGCGCG
>CAYTRP010000384.1:1423-3904 GCA_964440195.1 uncultured Candidatus Sumerlaeota bacterium | reverse complement strand
GCCCATGCCGTTCAATGGTTTTGGCCGGTATCCGGCTGTGAGAAAACCGGGCCTTGGGCTTCGGAATCCCCCCTGCCGGGCCATCGGGATTCACGCCGAACCGCCAACCCCACCAAAACGAAGAACGACCTGTCCTCCGTAGCCTTGGCGAAGGAGAAAGAACGCGGAACGGAGAACTTGAAACTCTCCCATTCCATTTCACCCTTCTTGTTTCACTCTTCACCCTTCCATCCCCCTCCCCCAAAATGCCGGTAAAGCACCAAAACATCCAAAAAACGACGCCACGGACACTCACTCTGAAATTTTTCAACTCCAAAAACCCGCGTCACTGCGTCACTCGCCGCCGACCTGCACCAACGAAGAAATCGCGACTTGGAGAAGGTCCTGGGATTTTTGGTTGGTGTGGAGAGGGCCTCGGTTGTGGCTCAGGGTGAGGTGGTGGGGGAGATGCCGGGGGTGGGTTCGATGGGGACGGGCAGGAGGACGTTGCGGGGGGGGTAGTTGAGAATGACGCTGAGTTGCTCGAGGTTTTCGATTTCGGGGAGGCGGGCAATGAGCGCGGTATTGTGGCCGGGGGGGACTTGGGTGGGGGCGAAGAGGCTCATGCGGTGGCGTTCCTGGCCAATGGCGTAGAGGGTGCGGTCGGGCATGATGAGGCGAAAGGCTTGCGGTTCGAGGGTGATGGGGTCGCTGCCGATGTTGCGGATGGAGATCGCGAGCCAGCGGTCCCAGGTGACGGCGCGCATGCCGATGCCGTTTTGGTATTTCGTGGGAAAGGGTTCGTTGAATCCGCGGATGCCTTGGCCATAGGCGGGTTGGTCGGGAAAGTCGAATTCGGTGACGTCGGGGTCTTCGCTGAAGGTGGCGATGGGGGGGAGGTCGGGGTCTTTGCTGCCGCAGCCGATGGGGGCAAGGCAGAGGAGGATGTGGGCGAGGAGGATGATCGGTTTCATCGCGGGGTCCGGGGGTGTTTTCGCTGAAGAACGGGGTGAGAAGGGCATGGATGCGGGTGCGTGGTCAAGTTGGCCGTTGGGCGAAGCCGGGCGTGGACATGGTGTTTGGACGGAATCGCGGGAGGGCAAGGATGGGTGAAAATGCAAGGATGCCCCCCGTGGCGCCCGTGGATCCGGGTGCCTCATCGTTTGGCTGCCGAGGAGTTCAGGTCTCGGCGACCAGAGTTTCCGCGAGGGTTTTGGGTTCCGACAGGAGCGCGTCGCGGATTGCGGTTTCGTCCTCGACACGGGCGAGCAGGGTCACTTGGTCCCAGCCTTGCAGGCGGGTGCCGCCTTTGGGGACGACGACTTCGTCGCCCCGGGTGATGAGCGTGATGACGGATCCTGCGGGCAGCTTCAGGTCGGCGATCCTGGGACCGGACCTGCCCTTGGGGCCGGGCATGTCCACCACGATGAGGTCCATGTTGCTCTTGGCCATCGTGATCAGTTCGAGGTTGTAGAGGGGCTTGGGCCGCGATCGCGTGGAAAGGTTGAGCCACTTGGCTATCAGGCCGATGGTGGAGCCTTGGACCGCCACCGAGAGGATGACGGCGAAGAAGACGAGATTGAAGACCTCGTGGCCGACCTCCATGCCGGCGGCGGTGGGGTATGTGGCGAGAATGATGGGAACCGCGCCGCGAAGTCCAGCCCACGAAATGAACAGCCGGTTCTTGACGTCCAACCGCATGCCCAGTGTGCCCAACCAGACTGCCAGGGGCCGGGCCACGAAAGTCAGCACCAGGAAGAGCACGACTCCATCGATCCAGAGGCTGGTCCACTGCCGGGGGAATACCAGGAGCCCCATCAGGATGAACATGCCGGTGTTGGCGATGGTCGAGAGGGCGGAAACGAAGTTCGCGACGCCTTGCTTGTGGACGAAGGGCCTGTTGCCCATGACGAAGCCGGCGATGAAGACCGCCAGCATGGCGCTGCTTTGGGCGAGTTCGGCGAGGCCGTAGATGAGGAGCACGATGCCCAGCGCCAGAACGTAGTAGTGTCCGCGATCCTGGGGCTTGAGGCAATTGAGCAGCCAGACCGCCGCGTGACCGAGAAGGACGCCGATGGTGATTCCCGCGACGAATTTCCAGATGAACAACAATCCCACGATGTACCATTGGGCGTCCCCGATGGTGAGGACCTGAACGGCGGCCAGCGTCAGGAGGATGGCCATGGGGTCGTTGGCGGCGCTCTCGATCTCCACCGTGGCGGAGAGCTTGGGGGGGAGGGATTGGCGGCGCAGGATGGAGAAGGTGGCTGCGGCATCGGTCGAGGAGATGATGACGGCCAGCAGCATGGCCTTTTCAAGGGACCAGCCGAGGATTCCCCAGAGGACCAGAAACGTCAAGATGGCGGTGAGGACAACGCCCCATGTCGCCAGCCCACCCGCCGGGAGCGCGACGGACATGAAGGAGTCGCGGCGTGTGCTGAAGCCTCCATAGAAGAGGATGAAGACCAGGGCGACGTTGGCGATCTGGTTGGTCAGGGTGAC
>CAYTRP010000384.1:347-1413 GCA_964440195.1 uncultured Candidatus Sumerlaeota bacterium | reverse complement strand
GGCGACGTCACCCTGACCAACCAGATCGCCAACGTCGCCGAAGTGCCAGAGGTTGAGGACATCGCTGCCAAAAACGATTCCCGCTCCGAGCGCGATCAGGATGACGGGCACGCTCCATCGATCAAGCAGGGTCGCGACCAGGACCACCGCGATGAGAATCAGCGGCACCAGGATATAGACCTCGATCATTGCGGCTTTCCCCTCAGGCTTTCATGGCGCGACCTGGGTGGGAGCTGCGCGCCCCGGGTGCTTTCCCTCGTCGGATCGATTCCGAAGTTGCTCGACTCTGGTGCATGCGCATGGCGTCTTGCGACTCGCCATTTCCGCCGATTTGAACGACCGGGAACAAGGTTTACAGGCTTCATTTCCGGGTTGCAACGTGCTTGAAGGGTGAATTTGGCCGATCGGAATTGCGGAGTGCGGCGGCCAGTTGCCCGGCGATGGAATGGAGCAGGATCGAGGATTGATCGCGTCGCGATTGCGGGTGGAATGGCAACTGACCTGCTGGAGCGCGGGCCTCGCGCCCCCGGGCATCAGGCATCGGGCAGGGGATGGCCCAAGGCGGTGCGGCGGAGAAATTCGAGGGCCTGGTTTTCGGCCCACTCGCGCACGGAATCGCGGTCGCCGGGGAAGTGAAAGGAGCGGGCGAGGGCGAGGCCACGGCGGTCGGCGATGCCTATCCAGACGGTGCCCACGGGTTTGTCGGGAGAGCCGCCTCCCGGTCCGGCAATGCCCGTGACGGAAAGGGTGATGGTGGCCTTGGTGTGCCCGAGAAGTCCTCGAGCCATGGCGAGGGCACACTCGGCGCTGACGGCCCCGTGGGCGGCGAGCAGGGCGGGCTCGACGCCCAGCCAGTGTTGCTTGGCATCGTTGGAGTAGGTGACCAGGGATTCCTCGAGGACGGCGGAGGAGCCGGGGACATTGGTGAGCCGATGGGCGATGCCTCCCCCGGTGCACGACTCGGCGAGGGCGACGCGATTGGCGGTCGCGCCCAGGGCGGCGATGGCGGCTCCTTCGAGAGTGGCGTCCTCGGGGCCTTCGGCGAAGAGTGCTTCGGCTGGCAGGC
>CAYTRP010000384.1:0-337 GCA_964440195.1 uncultured Candidatus Sumerlaeota bacterium | reverse complement strand
AACGAGCGCGTGCAGGATCTCTTCGCCGCCGACGAACGCGTCGAGGACGGCGGTCTCGTCGAGGGCTGCCGCGAGCCGAAGGCGTATGCGGCCGCGCTTGGCGAGGATGCCGACCTCGACGCGTTCGTCGGCGGCGAAGAGATCCTGCACGCGCTCGTTCACGAGGGACTCGGGGAGGAGCGCGTAGTGAAGGGTATGCACGCGGCGCGGGTGGCGATGGGGAAACAGTGGCTCCACCACGCGGGCAAAATAGCGGTCGAACATGCCGCGCCATTCGGAGGGAACGCCGGGCATCACGAGTGCCCACGGGCGGTCGCCCTCGGGGGGCATGAGGAAT
>CAYTRP010000383.1:0-3908 GCA_964440195.1 uncultured Candidatus Sumerlaeota bacterium | reverse complement strand
ATGTGGAGTACGATTTCGACAGTGGAGGGCAAATCAGGGTCAATAACTCGCGTTGCAGGCACTTTCGGATCTGGTTCGTGCGGTATCCCTCCCCGCTGATCGCGGGAAGGGCGGACCGCGCCTACGAGTGCATCGACTTCAAGCCGGAGCGGGTACTGTACGGCTGGAACATCACGGACGAGTCGAGCGACTTTACCGACGAGCTGGTGGCGGTGTGGGACAAGACCTCGTCGCAGATGAACAAAGAGGGCTACATGGTCGCATGGAGCCTGAGGGACACCGTTTACAGAATAAGGGGGAAGCTGGGGCCGGGCGAATTCCATTATGCCCACTACTACAAGATGGAAATCCCGATGGGGGTTCCGCCATGGGTGTGGCGGTACAACGGAAAGACGATTCAGCAGGGGTACCGGTTCGAGTTGGCGAACATTGCCAACGGATCGCCCGTGACGCCCTATCCCGTGGACCCCATGCCCGTGTTCGGGGAGGATCTTCCCGACTCGGAATACAATGCCTTTCGGCTTCCCCACCTCCCCGGCGCGATGCCAACCGATGGCGCCAAAAAGAACATCATCCTCGGTCCTCCCGCCGAGGAGTTTTGGGTGAACACCCCCTATGTGGCGCCATCCGGCGGCGCCCTCTCCTGGTCCATCCTTCCGTGGTTTCCGCGCCGGTTCATGGAACTCCTGATTTATCGCGCGATCTTCCGGTTCAAGCGCGTTTCCACACATGACCGGTTCGTCGCCGAGCAGCTTGTAATGCAGCAGCAGTTCGACCAGTGGATTGACCGCTTCGACCTGGCCTCGTCGCCACAGACCGGCGTTGATCCTTCCACCCCGTCGCTTACGGAGGGTTGTCAGGTCGGTTTGCAGTTCTATTTCCGTGGAGGCTGACCCGTGCCTCCACAGCGCGACACAAGGGACGTTGAGTTTTCCGCTTTCGCCGGAAAATTGACCGACCCCTCGCACGAGGGGAACGTGCGGCGCTTCGCCAAGTTCGACGGCATGGACGCCATGCCGTCGTCCGAGGACCGGCTTGTCGCCCCGGCGGAATCCCCCGACGGATACGATCTTCTCAACTTCTGCCCGTTGACGCGCAACCCCGACGGCCCCGCGAGACCGCCGGAGGAAATGGGCGAGGCTGTTGACCGGCGGGGGACACTGACGCTTTTGGCGGCACGCGTTCCCGGCATTTCGGGCAACATCTTCTGTACGGTCAGGGAGGGGGATTCGAATAGCGGGCCGCTCGCGACGACCCTTGCCGCGGGACGCGAGGGGGAAATCCCGCACGTTTACCCGGAATTGTGGAACACGCCTCCCGTGCCGTTGGTGTCGCGGAACATGTCGGAGGCTGGCGACGGCACGCCGCCGGACGAGAGCGAACAACCCGATCCCCCACCCCCGGACGAGGGAGACGACGATCCCATCGTGGCGTTCGTCGTGGTGGCTATCCAGCGCGAGGACGGCGGCAATCTCGTCCCCGAGTGGGACGTGTGGATCATCAATCTGGGGGAGGTCGCGCTGGACTACACGGCGGGGGCGCTTCTGCCCGTGACGGGGGGGCAGGGCGATGGCGAGTTCGCGTTTACGCCCACCGCGCCGTTGACGGTTCCCACCATCGTGGACATTGGCATCACTGATCCCGACGACTTCCTTGACCCGGCATGGCTGGCGGCGAACGCGGTGAACGCCGGCGTGGTCACGGTGCCGAGCCCCCCGGCCGGACAGGTTGTGTCTGCGCAGGTGCGGATTACCTGCGAGTACGATGACACACCCGCCAACGAGTATGCGAGCATGACGTGGTATCAGCCGCTGGACGAAGGGGAGGGTTTTTACGATACGCGTGTTGCATGGTGGCCGGAGTGGGATGGGGTGCCGATGGTGCAAAGCGAGGGGGTTGTCACTGCCGCGCAGGCATTGTCCCAATTGGGGGGCACTACCCCGGTTGGTGGAGGGCCACCCTATACAGCAATGGAAATAGGGTGGGCAAAGAACAATTTTGGTTTTTCTTCTTCCTTAAAAGGCCCCATAGAAGCAGCGGCAAATATTTTGTGGAGCAACGTGAACGTGGCTCAAAACCCGTTTTATCAATTACATATAGATGTCGCCGAGCAATTTCTTGCGGATGTCATTTCCGACAAAGCCAACTACGAGTTGTCTTACCATGTCCCAAGCCCCGAGTTCCCCCCATTGCCTTCTCCTTCTGGAATAACTGGATACGATGCCGCTTTCCAAGTGTGGGAAGGTCTTCGGGCTATCGCGGTTTTCGATCCGAACGTCCCAACAGTAGCGGGGAATCCAAAGCTGTCGGACTTGGCTCCTTTCTTTTACAAAGTGAAAGTCAGGCGAGATCATGGCCCCCTGTTATACAAGGTGCGGATTCAAAACAAAGGAAATAGGACTATCAAGATCGAGGAGATGACTGTTCGGGCGATGAGGACTAGGGGATACTCTATCCCTAACACCGAATGGCATGACGCAACGGCCATTGGGGCCGCAAATGTTAATATTGAAGGAGTAGGGGGAAACATCCAGCCTGGGCTAAAAGGTGACATCACAGTGAACATGGACCCGTCCATGATTCCGGGCGTCCTTCAAAATGGAATCATCCCATCCCTTGCAGCAAGGCCGTATGTCGTGGAAGAGAACGACGACGATGACGGCCCCGCATTTTACAGATACTTCAGCCCGGCTGTGAATAAGCCCATCTATGGGCACATGGTTTATCCACTATTCGCCGTGTTGACCATCAAGATCGCCGAAGGCAATAACATCAGGACAATAGAAATCCCTATGCAGTGGCCTTGGAATGGATTCGGCGATTGGGTGCCGGAGCAAATGGGGTATAGCGAAAGCGACGAAGTTTATGTATTTCTGCCATGCCCAAAGGATCGCGTAATCGATTGGGCCTTTGGGCAACCAGTATTTTACCCTGATCCATTCTTGTTTGGAAACGCATCTGTTCACGACGAAGACCTGCACATGTGGTGGGGAGACGCATTGGTCAATGCCAGATCATTTCTGGATGGGGCCAAAATGTCTCCCAGTCTCGTTGTTACCTATTTTGCGAAAAAGAATGTAATAAGCAGTAATTGGAATCCCGGCATGTATGCCGGCTTGGCGCGATTAGTCACTGAGGATATGAAGGGATTCTATTTTGGGCCGGGGGAACACCGTGGATCCAATATATTTAATGGAACCAGTATGTTTTCCGGCGAAATAATGAATCTTCCCCCTAATCCTTTTTCCGGCGTCGTCCTGAACTCACTCTTCACCATCGCGGACTTGCCCCCATGACCATCTCCGACGTCCGCGAGTTTCAGGAGGTCCGTGCCGGGTTGCTCGACGACGAGTACCCGCCCATGCAGGCGTCGGTGAACACCGTGGGCGCCAGCGTCTGGGTCAACGGGCGCAACAGGCCCATCGTGCTGACGAACGAGGGGCGCATTGTCGCAAAAAACGCCGGGCTCACCCCTCCGGTCGGGCAGGCGGTCATCTCCGCCGTCACGTCCACCGAAAGCGACGACATCACGGACCGGATCACCGTCGCCGTGGCGCGCTACGATTCGCAGCGCGACCTTTACAGCAACCACGTCAATGTCGGCATCGCCGAGGCGCTTGCGGACCCGGACAACGAGCAGTACGTCAACTGGACCTATGACCCCGAATGGAACGAGAATGTTCCCAAGGGCCAACCCCCCACCATCGACTTTCTCAACTCGCCCGAATCAAAGGGCGGGTTCACGATCAGCGGGCTTTCCACGCTCCTTGGGGACCACGAAACGGACCAGTACGATCACATCGCCATCCTGATCTATTCGTGGACCGGAGGCGAGTTCTTCGTGGTGGAGCGCATTCCCGTGTCCAGCATCGGCGGGTACGGGGACGAGATCACCATCGGCTTCTTCC
>CAYTRP010000382.1:0-3948 GCA_964440195.1 uncultured Candidatus Sumerlaeota bacterium | reverse complement strand
CTCGAAGAAGTTCGTGCGGCCCTTGATGCCCGCGTCGATGTCCTCATGCTCGACAACATGGCGGAGGACACCCTGCTCGAAGCCATCCTCCTCGCAAGGGGGCGCATTCCCATCGAGATCACCGGTGGCGTCACCCTCGAGTCGCTGCCAAGGCTCGTTGCCCTTGGCGTTGATCGCGTGAGCGTCGGCGCCCTCACGCACTCCGCGCCCGCGCTGGACTTTTCCCTCCGTCTCAGGAGCGTCCCGGGGGACGCGCCCGCCGGCTCGTCCGGGGGATGATGCTCTTCCCCAGCGCCGACGCGATCAACCCCACGGCGATCCGCGCCGTCAGGTTTTGCGCGTCCAGCATCGGGTTCACCTCCACCACGTCGAACGACAGCAGCTTGTCCGTGTCGGCGATCATCTCCAGCGCGAGGTGCGCTTCGCGGAACGTCAACCCGCCCGGCACCGGCGTTCCCACGCCCGGAGCGACGCTTGGGTCCAACGCGTCCATGTCCAGGCTGACATGCATTCCCCGCGTTCCATCCGTTGCCCGTTCGATGGCTTCATGCATGCAGTGAAACATGCCGCGCTCGTCGATCTCGCGCGTGGTGATGCAGCGCACGCCCACTTTCTCCACCAACTCGAACTCCGCCGGGTCCAGATCGCGCACGCCGATCAGCACGGTGTGCTCGGGCCGCACTTTTGGAGAAAAGCCGCGAATGTCCGCCAACATCTTTGGCCCCAACCCCAGCGACGCGGCCACCGGCATGCCGTGAATATTCCCGCTGGGCGATGTCTCGGGAGTGTTCATGTCGCCGTGGGCATCGATCCAGATCATGCCGATGGCCTCGCCGATTTCGTGGGCGTGTTCGGCGGTTCCCGCGACGGTCCCCGCGCCGATGCTGTGGTCGCCGCCAATCACGAGAGGGAAGCAACCCTGCACGAGCTGGCTCTCCACCCACTCCGCCAAGCGGTCGCAGATGGCGGTGATCGGAACGAGGAAACGCGCCTTGGGATCGCCGGGGTCGGGCGCGAAGGTTGGCATTGGCAGGCACCCATGATCGGTCACTTCAAGCCCCAGCGACGTCAGCGCATCGGAGAGTCGCGCCGTGTGCACCGCGTGATAGCCCGCTCCCGCGCCGGCGTGTCCCGCGCCCAATCCCAGGGGGACCCCCAGCAGACTGATGCGGCGTTGTTCCATCGCGATTATTTCCAAGCGGGAATATGGCCGAACGCGGAACGAAGAACGCGGAACACGGAACGTTTTTAATCTTGGGGTTCGGGCAGCAACTCGTAGAAGAAATTCCGCCGACGGGGCACGAACCCGGCCTCGCGCACCAATTCGCGAAGGTTCTCCTCGTCCATGCGGAAATTCGCGCCGGCGGCCTTCACAACGTTTTCCTCGATCATGATGGAGCCCATGTCGTCGCAGCCGTAGAACAGGCTCACCTGTCCGATGCGTCCGCCCTGCGTCACCCAGCTCGACTGAATGTGGCGAATATTGTCGATATAAAGCCGCGCGATGGCGGTCGTGCGCAGATAATCCCACGAGCCCACTTCGCGCATGGGGCGCTCCGCCGCCAGGCGCGTGTTCTCCGGCTGGTATGTCCAATCGATGAACGCGGTGAAGCCGCCCATTTCGTCCTGAAGGTCGCGGAACCGGCGGAACGTCTCCACGCGCTCGGCCAATGTCTCGACGTGACCGAACATCATCGTCGCCGTGCTGCGCCCGCCCATGCGGTGCCAGGTGCGGTGGACCTCCAGCCAATCCTCCGTCAGCACCTTGCCGCGCGTCAGTTCCTTGCGCACGCGATCCACGAGAATCTCCGCGCCGCCGCCGGGGATGGAATCCAATCCCGCCTCGCGCAGGCGCCCCAGCACCTCCCCATACGACATCCGGTTGATCTTCGAGAATGCGTGGATTTCCGGCGCGCTGAAGGCGTGCAGGTGGATGCCGAACTCGCTCTTCAGGAACCGCAGCATCTCCTCGTACCACTCGATCTTCAGCTTCGGATGCATTCCCCCTTGCAGCAGCAACTGGTTGCCGCCAAGGGCCTGCGTCTCGATCACCTTCTCCGCGAGCTGCTCGTGCGTCAGGACATACGCCTCCGGGTCGTCCACCTTGCGAAAGAACGCGCAGAACGAGCAATCCGCCAGACAGGCGTTCGTGTAGTTCACGTTCCGGTCGATGATGTAGGAGACGATGGGCCCGGGGTTCAGCCGCTCCCGCACCCTGTGGGCCGCGACGGACAACTCCGGCAGGCGCGCGTTTTCGAACAGGAACAACGCCTCGTCGTCCGTCAATCGCCGCGCCCCGGAGGAGACCTCCTCCAGGATGTCCTGAATGCCGGGTTCAGTGGCTGTGGTGGTCATGGGCACCCCTCCGCGAAATCGTCAGCGGGCGAAAGGCTGCTTCGGAGGAGTGCTGGCAGGCAAGCCCACAGACGCCAATAAAGGCGCGTTCCGCGTTCTTCGTTCCACGTTCTTCGTTGGGGTGGGCATTGAAAGCGACTCGGGCACCTTGCTTGAGACCGGCTTCACCTTGCCATGAGCGTCTTCCGTTCCTCTTGCGGACACCGTCGAGTGCCTCACTCCGCCCGGATGCAATCGTCCGTCACGAATTCCGCCGGGTCCTTCACGCAGGGCGGCAGGCCAGGCCCCACCACGGGGAGCAACTGCCCCTCGCGTTCGGCTACCTCGTGATTGAGCTTGAGGAGGAAGGACAGGATGTCCTCGCTCTTCTTAATGCCGTAGGCCGCGCGGACGGCTTCGTCGAGGGCGGCGTGGGCATCGCGCAGTGGATTGGTGCCGGGCGTTTCAAGCGTGCGGTACAGATCGCGCAGGCTCCAGCCGTGCTCGTCCATGATGCGGTGGCGGAGCGCGCGCAATTTCACGGCGGCCTTGGCGACGGCGCGGGCTTGCTTGAGCGTGGGGGATTGCGGCCAGGGGAAGGTGTCGAAGACGGTGTTGGAGGTGTAGCGGAAGTCGCCTTTCAAGGTGGAGCATCGGGCCACGAACCATTTCCAATGAATGTCGGACTGGAGGATGCCAAAGGAGTACTCGTCGGGCGCGGTGAACACCGTCAAAGAGGAATCGGGTTTGACCGACCGGCACAGGAACTCGAAGATGGGGCGCTTGGTCACTCGCGAACACGCAACGTAGCGCGGAATGCGGCGAATCGCGCGTTGCAGTTCAAGGCGGGGCCGCTTGAGTTGCCACCATGTCCGAAGCCTGTTCTGGTGCTCACCCGTGCTTTTTCTGGTGCTTTGTTTTTCCTTGTCGGCGTTCGCTTGCCAGTCCGGCAGCACCGTCCGCTTGAGATGGTCGAACAGGACGGGGTAGGTCATGGCATCGTACACGGACTTGCCGTCGAAATCAATGAGGTATTCGGGGGCGGTCTTGTAGGTGGCGGAAAGCAGGTCGTCGCCGTTCATGTACATGAAGACCATGTATCGGGACCGGGGATCGGCCTCCATCACGGCCCGCCGTTCCTCGCGCGTCAGGCGGAAACCCCGGTGTCCGGGTTGTATGCCCTCGAAGCAGAAGGGGGCGGAGGACGAGGCCAGGATTTTCGCGTGAGCGACATCGACGCCAACCGTCAACGATGACGTGACCCTCTCCGCCTCCACGGTATGCCACGGGCTGGTGATTGAATCGCCGATCTGGCGGCTCAATGTGCAGGGACCGTCATGCGCGCCCTTGGTCCAGTTCACGATCGAGACATGCACGGCGGCTTCTCCCGACCAAACCTGGGAACTGACGGCATCGGTGATGATGCCGCCATTCGCGACGATGTGGTCCAGCCCTCCCACGCGTGAATAGTTTTGGCGAATCGTGTTCGTGCCGACAAGGCCCGCCCGTCGGCCATGCTTGAGATGATCGTGGGCAAGCCTGAACCAATAAACGCAAAAATCCGCCCTGCCGGGAACCGACGGGAACTTGCTTCGGATGCGCTTTGTCTCTTCC
>CAYTRP010000381.1:0-3956 GCA_964440195.1 uncultured Candidatus Sumerlaeota bacterium | reverse complement strand
ACGGACACTCACTCCGAAATTTTTCAACTCCAAAAACCCGCGTCACTGCGTCACTCGCGTCACTCGCACCTCCCCCCGCCGCCCACGGCACAAACCTCGGAGCGAGAGAGTGATTGACTCTGCGCCCCTCCTGGCCCATCAGAAAACAAAGGAAAGGGACCCACTTGGCAACTCGCCCCGGGCTGGCCGCTTCGCGGGACACTTGGCGCACCGAAGCGCGCTACTATTCCCAGGCCGCCTGGGATACGGTGCACTGTCACTTGTGTCCCCACCTGTGCGCCATCGCCCCCTCGCGCACCGGAAACTGCGGCGTGCGCGTGAATCGGGACGGCAAGCTCTACACCCTCAACTACAATCGTGTCGGGCACCACGAAGTCGTCCCGGCCGCCAAACTGCCACTATTCCACTTCCTTCCCGCCACCCAATGGCTTCAGGTGGGACTGAAGGGCTGCGACATGCGGTGCCCCTTCTGCAATACCTACCAATGGAGCCAGCTCGGCGCCGCCAGGGTCCTTCCCGCCTCTGCCGATCAATTGGTTGGGGAGGCAATGCAGGCCGGCGCGGCCGGCATCGGCTTTGGCATCTCCGAGCCGGCCGTCGCCCATGAATTCGTGTCGGATGTCTTCGAGGTCGCCCGCCGCTCGGGTCTTCGGACTCACCTCGCCACCAACGGCGAATGGAGCGAGGAGCCCTTCCACGACTTGCTGCCGTCCGTCGATGCCATTACCTTTGGGCTCAAGGGCTTCGATTCCCAATGGCTGATGCAGGCGTGCGGAGGCCACCTCGAAATCGTCCAGTCGAACGTTGCCAGCGCCATCGGGGCGGGAGTACGCGTCGAGATTGCCTATCTCCTCGTCGACAGTCATCCCGACTGGCAGCAGCAACTTGCCAGGTTCGTCGATTGGCTCAACTCCTTTCGGAAGGAGACCCCGGTCATCCTCCTGTCCCTCAAGTCGAGCTTCATGTGGGAAGGGCCGCCAACCTCTTCGCGAAGCAGCACGCAGGCCCTCGCATACCTCAGGCGGAGGCTTCCATTCGTCTACTGCCCGGAGACGATCGAACAAGTGGGGGACACGAGGTGCCCCAAGTGCGACCGCGTTCTCCTGCGGCGCGTCGGGGAGGAAACCCTCGTCGACTCCGGATGCCAGGAGGGCACCTGCCCCAAGTGCGGCGAACCCCTGCCCTTTGCTCTTTAAAGCCGGTCAGATGGGTTGCAGGCCATCCGTGCTGATGAAGCCGGTTCGTCCATCGCGCAGGCGATAGCGCACCCACCCGCCTGTCGCGGCGTCGGGAAGATGGACCACGGTGCCCGCGGGCAACGACAACAGCTCGATGTACTTTTCGCCCGGCCCCGTTCGCGTCACGATGCCCTCGGTCAGCACCACGGCATCCCCCTCGCCCCCTCCGATGGAATTGGCAAGCACGCCCATCCCTCCCGCCACGAGCGCGACAACCAGCAAGCCGCCCGCGCGCACTGTCCACTCCCCGAATTCCCGCCCCGACCGCGCTCGCAGGGCAGCATAGATCATCAGCGCAATGGCCCCCAGGAATCCCATCTCGACGCCCGCCAGCCAAATCCCGGAGGGTACCGCCAGCAGCCAGATGCGAAAGACACGCGTCACGTCCTCCTCGCCGCTGACGTTGGTGCGGGGCTCGATCCGCGCGAGGTTCTGGCGCGCCATGTCATGGCGGGGGTCCAGCCGCAGGGCCCGCGTGTAGTACAGGACCGCCCGCCCCTTGTCACCCGACTGATACGCCGCATTCGCGGCATTCCCCAGCACCTGCGCCGTCATCGCGCCATCGTTCATCAACTTCTCGTAAGCCGCCAGTGCCTCTGGAAACTTCTCCTCCTCGTACAATGCATTCGCCCGGTCAAAGTCATCCCACAGGGACGCGCTCGCGATGAATCCGGGCAGGATCATCTGCAGGGCGATCAACACGAAGGCCATCAAGTGCCACTGCTTCATCGCCGTAACCTCTCCAGTTCCCGGACCAGCGAACGTGCCCTCTCCAGGTCCCGGTCACGGCTGTCGGCCATTGATCCCGTTGCATATCGTATCGACTCGCAATGTTCGAGCAACCGCCCCAGTTGGTCCAACATGCTCTCGGGGGCACCCAGGTTCCGCAGGCCCTTCAGCCCATCCTCCAGCGTCAGACCACCCGGCTCCCGACCCAAGACGCGACCCAACTGGCCCATCATTCCCCTTTGCAGCGCCAAGTAGAACGGCTCCGCCTCGCTGGAGCCGCGCAGGCGTTCCGCCTCGCGCAGCGCCGAGGCCACCTGGCTGCGCCGGGAAGCCGCGCGCCTGGAGTCCGATTCGCCGTCACTCAACCGGCGAAAGGCGATCATCCCGGCCACGGACGCGACGATCAACAGAATCGCCGCGTGGAGAGTCCAGAACCACGTGCTGCCGAACAAGGCTCCCCCCACGCCAACGCCCCCGCCTTTCAATCGCAGCGGAGAAGTGTCAATATGCAGAATCCCGCCTGCTCCAATCTCCATCGCGTCGGCCTGCTTGGGCAGGGCGTTCCCCGCGCCGCCAAGCACCTGGGTGCCGGTGGGGGACGATGCAATCGTCAGCGTGATGGGGTCCGAGCGGCGCAGGTCCTGCTCGTTCGTCTTGGGGTTGAAGTTCGCCATCACGATCGGCGGGATCGTCAGCAAGCCGCTTTCCTCCGCCTGATAGACCCGCCGGAACATCTTCGTGGCCGCGTATTCGTTCCCCGGTGTCAGCGATATCTGCGATGCCACTTCCTCGCGGACAAAAATCAAGCCGTCGATCTCCGGCAACTTCCCCATCGAGGCCAGCTCAAGATAGCCGTTTCCCGACAGACGTATCGTTAGCGTCACAAGGTCCCCTTGGGACAACGCCTTCCGGTCAACAAAGGTCGAGATCGTGTGGTTCCCGACCACTTGGAGGTGCGCCTCGGGCGGTGCCGGAGGCAAGCCCCTGATCTCCACTTCCTGCACGGGGGTCTCGAATGCAATCGTCGTCAGAATGCTGCGCATCGACGTGCGGCCAACATGCAGGAAATCAATCCCCATCTCGCCCCCCTTGAACTGCGCCTTTCCCGCGCGAGTGGGCACGACCGTCGTCGTGTGGACATGGTACCTTCTGAATGCCTGCCCGTTGATCGTGACGGTCTGCACCGCCGATCCCGAATGAGGCGTGCTCAGTTCCGGAATCGTGATGAACTGCTGTCCCCCCGCTGGCTTGGGCGAAATGCTCCGCGGCTCTGCGTTCGTCACCGACGTCGCCAGGTAGAAGTACGTGTTCGCGCGAAATGGCCACCCCACCAGCAAGTCGCTTGGGACTTCCGTTACGATGAAGGCCTTCCCCCTCAGGCTCCTCGCCAACGCCCGATCTCCGGAAGCCAGCGGCAGCGGATGGCCCGCCCTCCCGTCGATATCCGACGGAAGGCCCGTGGGTTGCGCCTCCACGCTGCGCACCGTCCCCTTGACTTCCGGGATCGTGACGCGCACCCCGTCCGCCATCACGTTCAGAGGGCCGATGCTGAAATCACCCGGCTCCATCGCGTCATATTGCCAGGAAACCGATTCCGTCCGGCCCGTGACGGAGCTGAAGGAACTCTCCTGCCGGATGCGGTGAACCGCGCGCAAGTTATCGCTCGCGGGGGGATGCGCCTGGGAAACTTGCAGGGCACCATTGTGGCGAATGGTGAATGTCACCGTGTCATAGACCTGCGGGGCCACAGGCTCGACGACGGCGCGTGGTTGGGCATGCGCCTCGCCAATCGCCAGGGCCAGCATGCACAGGACCATGATCCACGACGTTGGCGGCACTCGGCAAATCACCATCACCAGTCCTTTCCACCCGGCGGCGGCTTGCGATCGCGCGGCTGGCGGAAAATCATCATATCCCGATTCCCCAGCAGATTCATCAACTGGCGGGCTTCCTCCGGTGTCATCTCGCCGGAGCAGCCCGGCGAGATGA
>CAYTRP010000380.1:1821-3957 GCA_964440195.1 uncultured Candidatus Sumerlaeota bacterium | reverse complement strand
GCCAGTGGGACTGGAACAAGGAGTGGTACCCGGATCCGAAGGGCTTTTTCGAGTGGGCGAGGGGAGAGGGGTTGGAGGTGACGCTGAACGTGCATCCGGATTGGATCGATGCGACGGATTCGCGCTATCGGGCGTTCGTGAAGAAGCTGGGCCGCGAATCGTTTGGCGAGCGGCTGGAGCCGGTGAAGAAGCACGAGGTGTTGCCGTGGAGTGGCAGCAACCACGAGATGATCTTGCTGAACCTTTGCGAAAAGAAGGAAGCGCGGGCCTTTATCGACACCGTCCAGCAGAGGGTGCTCGATGATGGCGCGAGCTATTGGTGGTTGGACGGGACGGCGGGCTGGATCGATGGGGCGGAGCCGACGCTGGTGGTGAACAAGCTGTTCTTTGAACAGACGGTGACGGATTCCTATCGGGGGATGTTGCTGGGGCGGACGGGTGGCTGGGGCTCGCATCGGTACGGCGTGTTCTTCACCGGGGACACCTTCTCGCGGTGGGAGACGCTGGAGATGGAGGTGGAGTTCAACATTCGCGCGGGGCATGTGGGGATTGCCTATGTGAGCCACGACATCGGGGGCTTCATTCACGAGCCGACGCCGTTGATCGATCCGCGCCTGTATGTGCGGTGGTTGCAGTTCGGCGTGTTCAGCCCGGTGATTCGGTTCCACAGTGCGCCGCACGCGGGAAGCCGCCAGCCCTGGGACTATGGCGAGGTGAATGCACAAATTGCGAGGCGCTGGCTGGCGGTGCGCAACAGCCTGATCCCGTACATCTACTCGATGGCGCGGAAGCACCACGACACGGGGATTCCGCTGGTGCGCGGGTTGTTCCTGGCGGATAGCCGAAATGAGCTGGCGTATCGGTTCGACGAGTATTGGTTCGGGGATGCGATGATCGTGGCGCCGATCGTGACGCCGGACGCGCGGCGGGAGATTTACCTGCCGCCGGGATTGTGGTATTCGTTCGAGTCGAACCACTCCCGCGAGGGCGGGGAGTCGTTCCTGGCGCATGTGCCGTTGGCGGAGGTGACGGTGTGGGTGAAGGCGGGGAGCGTGTTGATGCGGCAGGGAGAGACGGGCAAGCCGGCGCAGGGCCATGTGGCGAACCTGTTGCTGGACGTCTATCCGGGAGCGGATGGCGAAGCGGAGTTGTATGAGGATGACGGCCTCAGCCCGGATTATCTGAAGGCGGAAGGGAGCGCCCGGACGGAGTTTCGCCTGAAATGCCGCAAGGGGGAGTTGAGCCTGGAAGGGACGGCCACCCTGGGTCACGCGCAGGGGCGTTCGCGACGGGTGACGGTGCAGGTGTGGCTGGACAAGGAGCCGTCGCGCGTGGAGTGCGATGGAAAGCCGGTTCGCAAGGGGAAGAGGGGCTGGAGCTTCGACGCGGCGAAGGGACGGTTGAGTGTGGAGTTGGGATCGAGGCCGGTGTCGAAGGGGATGAGTTTGAGGGTGGTTGGGTGATGGGGCGGGGCTGTCAAGCAGAGGTTTGGCAGCTTGTCCCGAGCGAATCGCCGGAGCCCTCTCCGAGGTTTCCGTTTTTTCCTCTGGCAGAGTTATTACTTTTGCAAACCTATGTGTGACAATGATTCGAAATCACAAAGGGGGGTTGCTTTTCGGTTGCGTTTCGGGGGAGGGCATGCTTGATTGGCTATAATTAAGACAAATAAAGGAGGTTTTCTCCTTGTGCACCCTTCCCCCCCTTCAAAGCCGCGTTTGGCTGAAGCACGAGAATGGCCGTGCCGTCCTCGCGATGGGGGCGGAAAGCCCGGACGACGCGTTGCGGAGTTCAGGAGAGTTCGTCCCGCCCGCCTTGCCCGAGCCGTGCATGGTGCTCGTTTCCCACCGGTCCGAATGGAAGAAGGAGACCATTGCCGCTGAGAACGTGA
This sequence comes from uncultured Candidatus Sumerlaeota bacterium, assembly GCA_964440195.1. Taxonomy (GTDB): domain Bacteria; phylum Sumerlaeota; class Sumerlaeia; order SLMS01; family JAHLLQ01; genus CAYTRP01. The sequence goes on along the minus strand of CAYTRP010000380.1, from coordinate 2,069 downwards.
AGCGGCGCGACTTCATCGTCAACGCGGACGATCCGTGCCTTGATGCCTTGAGCGCGCAGGCAAGTGGCGAGCCGCGGAATTGGCCCGTCATCGACCGACTTGTCTTTCAAGTAACGAAGACGACGGACGCGGATCTCTTGGAGTCACGGCTCGCAGCCATGGCAAACCTTGACATCCCGGTCGCCACTCTTGCCGATCCGACATTGCTCGAGACCCGGCCGGAATTGCTTGAGGGTTTCATGGCTTTT
>CAYTRP010000380.1:0-1811 GCA_964440195.1 uncultured Candidatus Sumerlaeota bacterium | reverse complement strand
TGCGCCTGTTGTGCTGAGTGCGACATCCGGCCTTCTTCACAGGAACCCACATCGCTTATCTGAGTTATTGCTCCGGGTAATCCGCGAGATCCGTACAACGAATCCTTCCGCGCAGATCGAAGTGCGGATCCCTCCCGCCCACCTGCGACTCTCCGATTCCGCATTCCAGTCACGATTCGATTTCATGGCGGAGTTGTTGACCGGACTTTTTGGCCTTCCGGGAGACCTGCCAGGACTCGGCCCAATGGTTCCCTTTCTCGACGCGGTTCTTCATGGGTGCGTGACTTCGGGATGGGAGGAATCTGCCCCCGTCGTTTCGCGAAACGGCGAATGCGCCGATGAAATCCGCACGAAGCGGCGTGATGAGTTTCGCCAAGACTATGAACTCTTCCGCGAATTTGCCAATGAGGAGTTGGACGTGTTGCTCCCCATTCCCCGGCTGCGGGCAAAGGGTCACTCTCTCCCTACGCCTGTCGTGCGGGACAGGGTGAGTCGTCTTCTCGAACTTTATCGCGCGATCCAGGGAGAGTTGATCCACGAACTGACAGAATACTACAACGCCAGCATCCGCGACAACTCGAAGCCGTATGTCCTGCATTTTGGCGAAGGCCTGACGCCGAACTACACGGCGGTGAGTGAGGAGACGTCCCATGTCGATCATGCTTGATTCCCCGCCATCCATGCGGCCGTCCGAGAGGCTCCAGAGACTGCCCGTGGCCCACGAGTCCGTGCCGCGCTCAGTCGTCACCACGGCGATCGACCTGGACGTGACGGATGGCTGCAACCTGGGGTGTCCCTACTGTTTCAAGAATCTCGACAAACCGAACTCGATGACGCTGGAAACGGCGAAGACTGCCTTCGAATGGCTTCTCCTCGCCAGCAGGGGCGCGCCGCAGGTCCACGTCAACTTCATGGGGGGCGAGCCAACGTTGCGGTTCAAGACCATGAAGGAATTCGTCGCCTGGGCGCGGCCAAGGGCCAAGGCGGCCAGAAAGTCCGTCTATTTCAGCTTCACGAGCAATATGACGCTGTGGACCGACGAGATTCGCCAATGGGTGGACGAGAACGGGATCGGCGTGCTGATGTCCATCGACGGCCCCCCGGACGTGCAGGACATGAGCCGCCCCGGCAAGGGGGGGAAGAAATACGGCGACACCGTCATGCAATGGGCCAGGTCCATGCTCCGGACGCGCCCACGCTCCGACGCGCGCATGACGACCTCGCCCGCCCATGTGGCGCGCCTGTATGAGAGTTGCCATTACCTGTGGGAGGAGATCGGGTTCCAGAACATCGCCCTCGGCGACGCGGATTACGAGGCGTGGACCGAGGCCGATTTCGGAACCTACGAGGAGCAGATGCGCAGGATTTGCGACTACTTGCATGAAGACTTCCTGCGCGACGGCAGCAAGTCGCTCAAGATCATCTCCTACTTCATCAAGCTGCTCATCCACCCGCGCGCGACGAACGGTGCGATCCAGCGGCGCAACTTCCCGTGCGGCGCCGGGTACAACTATTCCATGATCGACCATGAGGGGAACATCTGGCCCTGTCACCGGTTCGACGGCGCGGCGGAGGACAGCGGCACCGGCGAATCGATCAAGCTCGGAAATATCTTTGGCGAAGCCTACAACGAAAAGCTCGCCAACGTGTTCCAGCACTTCGACCACAGCAAGATTCACAAACCGGCGTGCGGGACCTGCCGTGTTGACCCCATCTGCGGAGGCTTTTGCCCCGCCGCGAACCTGAGCAGCACGGGGGACCTGTACACTCCCCACGACAGCTACTGCCGCCTGAAGAACATCGCCTACTCC
>CAYTRP010000379.1:0-3960 GCA_964440195.1 uncultured Candidatus Sumerlaeota bacterium | reverse complement strand
GGTGCCCGGGACGATGGTGTCCCGGCACCGGTACAGGGGGGGAAAAGAAGTTCGGGGTTACATCTGGCACGTTCGGCTTCCTGAAGATTGGCTGGGTTCGGGAAATCGGACCCGTGATGTCCAACCGGTGAAAGAATGGGTCAGGTGCGTCCTTGTTGGCAATGGCACGTGGGGGCGTCAATTCTGGCTCGCGCTCCGCTGGATTTTCTCCCGCAGGAATCGGGCCCTTGCCTCGTCCCGCGACGTCGAGTCCCCCCATTCGGCGCGCCGGCGCTCCAAATGGGCAGGTTGAATGTCCAGCACCATCCGGTTGAGCGACTTGTGATCGAGATTGCTGAAGTACCCCTGGTCGATCCCAAGCCGGATGCGGCTCAGCAGGCGCATCGCCTCCACCGAGTCCATCTTCCGGGCGTACGCCAACAGCGCGAAGCTCCGCCAGATGCTGTCGTTGGTGGCTGCGGCGTGGTACTTGAACAAATTCAGCCGTCCTTCCTGCTCCCGCTCGACGATTCTCTCGATCACGCTCATCAACGTCTGGTTGATTTGCTCCACCGTCCGGCCCAGGGTGATCTCGTTCGATACCTGGTAGAAATCCCCCGCGTATTCGGTGTTTTCGCCGTAAAACCCGCGCACCGTCAGGCCGTGATGGGCGATTCCTTGCAAAGAGGATTCGATCTCCTGCAACAGGGTCAACCCGGGAAGGTGCAACATCACCGACGCACGGTAACCCGTCCCCACGTTCGAGGGGCAAGCGGTCAGGAATCCATACCGCCCCGACCACGCAAAGTTCAAAACCTTCCCCAGCGCCTCGTCCACCTGGTCGAGGCGCCCCAGCGCCTTCTCCACCTGCAAGCCCGGCGCAATCACCTGCAGCCGGAGGTGGTCCTCCTCGTTCACGAGGATCGAGGCCACCGCGTCGCTCGAAAGATAGACTGCCAGATGCTCGTCCTCCCGCTCCATCTCCTTGCTGATCAACCGGCTTTCCTTCAGGTACGTCCGGTCCACGGGCTCCAGGTCACGCAGCGACACCCGCGAAAAGTCCCGGAGTGCGTCGGAACGCGTCAGTCCCTCGTCGATTGCGTCCCGAATGCGCAGCTTCACCTCGGCGCGCGCGTGGGGGCAAAAGGGAAAGCCCGCCAGATTGCGCGCATAGCGCACCCGGCTGGAAACCGCCACGTGGCTGGACGGGGCGTCCTCCCCCAACCACTGATCCGTTGACTCGATAAACCGCCGGTCCAATGTCACTTTACGTGGTCTCCGTCACCCGGGGCGTCTGCGCCGGGGCCGTCGTGCTCTGGATCTTCTGCTCCAGCCGCGCGATCTCATCGCGCAGGAACGCCGCCCGCTCGTAATCCTCGAACTCCACGGCGGATTTCAGCTCCTCGCGGCACGTGCGGATCTGCTCGTGCAGCACCAGGGTTTCGCCCGATCCCCCCGGCGCCTCGCCCAGGTGACGCGTCGCCCGGTGCAGCCGTTGCAAGTCCGCCTCCAGCAGGTCCGCGAAGCTGTCGTAGCAGTCCGGGCAACCGAGCATGAACGTCTTGCGGTAGGCCTTGAATTCCAGCCCGCACGAGGCGCACGCGGGCACGTCGCCGGCGAATTCCTCCTCGGGCCCGGCACCCTGTTGCTGCTTCAGCAACTCCTTCAGCAGCAGATAGCCGGTCTGCTTCTGCAGGATGTTCTTCTGGAACGGACTCGCCTCCGAGGCGCACTCCGGACACAACAGGATCTGCACCGCATGACCGGTTTTCTCAATCCGCGTCAACTTGATCGCTGCATCGTGCTTGCCGCACCGTTCGCACTTCATGGCCTGGGTCTCTGGATCCGCTTTCCTCGTCGTTCCCGCCGCCAACGCGCCCGGCAAACTTCGCGCAACGGGTCTGGTCACTTTCCGAAAGCATCACCCACGCCGGATCAGGTCAAGGTTGTTCTCAAACCGTCCCGGAGGCTGTTGGCGGCGATGGCACTGGCTGGTCATTGGGCAGGATGCCAATGCCGTTCATCATCCATGACAAAAGCCTGATCCTGGACTTCGGAATCCCCTCTCCGGGATGTCTTCGATGGACGGGGATTCGCCAGATGGGCGGGGATTGATCAGCGCACTTCCAACTCCAACATCCGGCGGGACGCCAGACGATGCTACAAAACCCCGACGTGCGACTACCCGCGCCGTCATGATACTCGAACTGCATCAATACAACGCCCACTCGCCCACCGAACTGTTGGCCGTCTCGCGCGTGACGGTCACCAGGGCGTGGGCCGTGGCGTTGCCGTCGAGGTCCACGTTCTCCAGCAGGTAACCCCGCGTCGCGCCCGGGGCCAACGTCACCGTGTCCTCCAGGCTGTACGACCCGCCGCCGCCGGAGATCGAGGGAACCAGCGCCGCGTTCACCCGCGACCCGGCGGTTGTGTCGTTCCCCTCCAGACGGTACACATTGAAACCGGCATTCTTGATTTCCAAAGTGGTTTTCCACCCGACCGTCACGACGCCGCTCGCCTCGTCCACCGTCGCGGCGAAATCCGCCACCACCACCCGCGCCTCCTCCTCCTGCGAGAAGGAGACGAGCATGTTACCCGTAATCAGGCCGATGAAGCGGCCACGCTTGGTGTCGAGGGCGATGTCACCCCATAGGACCACGCTCGGCCTCCTTGCCGGTTCGGTTGTCGAGAAAACCGTGGCATTCTCGATACCTTGCGTGACATCGGCGATACGCAGCACCAATCGACCCGGATAGGGCGGGACGTCGCGCCAGAGGAAACCCACAAAGTCTCGGCCGTTCAACCGCATGTGCCTGAACTCTCCCGTGTAGCCGTTGGGCAGGACAGCGTTCGGGAATTGGCCCAAAAAAGCGCCTGCCGGGGAGAACTTGCGTCCCCCTGTCGTGTAGAAGTTTCCTTCCTCATCCAGCGTGGCGGAGCCCGACCAACCCGGCCCCACTCCTTCCGCATCCAGAAGATCCACCCGGGCGACATCCGTCACTGTTCCGGTCCCCTCGTCCACCGTCATGACAGTGACACCGTGGGTTGAGCCGAAGTACAGCTTGGTCCTTGAGGTGTCTGGATTATAGACGCCCTCGATGGAATAACCAATGCCGAAAGCGGGATCGGGAACGGCGGGCAAGGGCGGGCCAATCGGGGTGCCGGGGCTGACCCGGTCTTGGGTGGCGTCTTCTGTCTGGTTGTAATAAATCAGTGTCGGCGGCCCAAGCGTACTCTCTTCCGCGCCGCCACTCGCTTCCCACCGGTACAAGTAGAAGGGATCCCTACCCGGCCCCGTGGCGCTCGGATCGGACTTCGCGTCGGAGGTTGCGGTGCAGACATAGACCGTATAATCGCCATTTCCCCGGTCAACAACGGCGATCTTGAGCAACCCCTCGTCTCCTCCCGCGCTTCCCCACGCAACACCGCGCGTATCCATCCCGGTCTTGTCGCTGCCGTCCCCGGCACTCACCACCAGAACATCCGTTCGGTTTGCCAGCGTGTGAAGGGAATTGGTCGCCACCAACACATTGTCCGTCACCGGATTGTAGGTCATCCCCTTGAGCCGGCTATGCTCAAAGTACTTCCCACCCCCTAATAGCGTTTCTTGCCGCCAATGCTCCACGTACTGGGCACCTGAGAAGGCGGGCAGGACAAGGAGCGCGGCGGCGGTGAGTAGGAGCGTTGCGGTCTTCTTCAATGACATGCTCATGGCTTCATCCTTCCGGCACTTTGCATCAATACAACGCCCACTCGCCCACCGAACTGTTGGCCGTCTCGCGCGTGACGGTCACCAGGGCGTGGGCCGTGGCGTTGCCGTCGAGGTCCACGTTCTCCAGCAGGTAACCCCGCGTCGCGCCCGGGGCCAACGTCACCGTGTCCTCCAGGCTGTACGACCCGCCGCCGCCGGAGATCGAGGGAACCAGCGCCGCGTTCACCCGCGACCCGGCGGTTGTGTCGTTCCCCTCCAGACGGTACACA
>CAYTRP010000378.1:0-3971 GCA_964440195.1 uncultured Candidatus Sumerlaeota bacterium | reverse complement strand
TTAACACCATCCTCAAAGAGCTCCCTTAAAAAACATAGTTGCTAGGATCAGGCACGCGCCGCGAGCAACGATCCATCACAACTAACCGATCCCGGCGCGTTGCCTGCATCCGCTTGTTCTGCTTTCGGGGCATGTCAATTCACGCCTTTTTGATTTGGCTGAGTTGGAGTAATTGGGCAAAACATAACATGCGCAATATTCTCTCCAATCAATTTGTCCTCAGAACCCAAAATATGCTTCCGAATCTCAACAAAACAATCTTTGTATTTAATTCGGTGTTCGGGCAGGCACAAAGTCTGACTCAAACGGCAAACTAAATCGTCAGGCAGGAACAATGATAGCTCTAAAATCAATTTGTTTAGTTTTAGTTCGTCTTCTGGGGCAGGCACCCATCCAGAAAGCATTCTCGGCATGTAAGCAAATAACTCAGAAATTTTATCTGCCTTTTGGCTTTGATTTAGTCGGAGCTTAAATCTTTCTAAACTTCTTGAAAGCAGGAAATCACAAAACTTTGGAATTAGAAATGGTGTGGAGACACCAATAAAAGCTCCGATAAACGCACTAGAAACATCAACCCAAAACATAATATGGAAAGTTGGAAAAAAATGGAATGTAAATTACCGATACCGGAGAATGAAAGGGTGTCATTGGAAGAGCAGAACGTCCAAGGGTCTGCCGCGCAGTCGGCAGCACCCGCTTGTTCGGCTTGGTTGTTTGTGGCATGGGTTGTAGTGTTTATGTCTATGGCGTATCTATGGGTGTCTGTAGTGTTGCTGGTTTCTCTTCCGAATGCTCTTGCGGCGGCTGTCCTCGCAAGCATAGGAGGGGCGATAACGCTAAGATTAAATTACTTAATAGGAGTAGCACAAGCAAGGCGTATGCACACCCTCTTCCAGAAATCCGACCCTTCGGAACCTGAGCCTTTATAGAAGATCCAAACGCATCTAAATATGCAATGTCTCGACATACAATGCCACTCATAAAAAGAGTCAATAAAAGGGCCAGTGCCATTAGAAGTGTTGATAACCCCACTTCGATACCCCTCAAAAAATACCAACCCGTAAACGCCCCGACCTGAATGGCCGAAACTGTCTGCAATCTACTCCACAGCAATCCGCTCTGGTGTATCCAGAGTTGGACTTTGAGTGGGTCTAACGGTTCGTTTTTGGGGTTTTCCATTTTGGAACTCTGTAAAAACTAGAAACTATGAATAAGAAAGAAAATAATTCTGTGCCGAACGTCCAAGGGTCTGCCGCGCAGTCGGCAGCACCCGCTTGTTCTCCTTGTTTTGATTCCGTTGTGGAGGCCGCTTCACAGGCAACAGGTCGATCCATCGAAGACTGTCAAGCTGGGCTGAAATCGATCATCCAAGGTTCGGAAGCAGCTATTGCGTCAGCCAGTATTCTTACTTTGGAAGAGGCGGTAAATCGCGCACAAGATTCTTCGCGCAAACTTCGAGACCAGTTGCAGCATCTTGAAAGGGTTTTGAATGCTCGGGAAGAGCAATCGCAAGTTGACGACAAAGCGCCGCTTGAGCTTGATAAGCTCCCGCCAAACTCTCCGTGAGTGCGTGAACGGCTTTTGATAATTCTAATATTTCTGACTGCATAGTATGAAAAATGATAAATTAAATATTACGACCCCGAATGGGGATTCTTTGGAGAACAGTGTTTATTCTCCCACACGGAGCTGGGTATCTAACAGGTTGAAGAGAGCGTTCATTTCTTCCAATGGTCGGTGCAATGTTCTGTCTGTCAATGAAAAAGCTTCTGGCTTTTGCCGAGCCCGGGCCGCCTGGATCGCCATGATTTTCCTGATCGTCAGGATTTGTGAGATGATTGGATACCGGCGCTTTCCGTTTCATGATTTTTTGGAACTTAAAGAACTCACCAAGGATGAATCATTTTTATAGTGGACGTTCATGCGAACAGCTCAATAATTTGTTCGTATGAACTCTACTCCTGAGTCTTCTTTGTATCCATGGAGCCGCGATCTTGAAGCTTCGCGCGATGTCGGGGTGCGACAGCGGGAGGGTTTCATGATGGTTTTAGGCTGGCTGGAGGCGTTCCGGGTGCGGCGGCGGCTGGCCCCGGGGCGGGAGGCGTGCAAGCGTTTTTGGTGGGAGCATGTCAGGTCCAAGGAGCGGCCCGCCTGGCAATTGGAGCAATGGAGCGAAGCGATCCGGTGGTATTTGCGGTGGTTGAAGCATCTGCGAGAAGCGGGAGGCGAGGCCCGCTCTCTGGAGGAGCGGGTGCGGGATGCGGTGGACCGGGCGGGCGCACGGCGGGGATTGGCACGGCAGACGCGGGGGACGTACGGGCGGTGGGCAGTGGATTTCGCCCGGTGGACAGGCGCGGCGCGGGCGATGCTGGATCCCGGAAAGGGCCGGGACTACCTGGCATGGCTGGTGGCGGAACGGAGGGTGTCCTTCGCGACGCAGAAGCAGGCGCTGAACGCACTGGTGTTCTTTTACCGGGATGTCTGCGGGATGGAGGAGGTGGATCTGGAGGTGCGGCTGCGGAAGACGCCGCCGCGGGTGCCGGTGGTCCCGGATGTGCGCGAGGTGGTAGCGATTCTGGACCGGATCGACGCACGGTATGCGCCGATGGCGAAGATGCAGTATGGCGGCGGGCTGCGATTGAAGGAACTGGTGAGTCTGCGGGTGAAGGATGTGGATGAGATTCGCGGGACGATCACGGTGCGGGAGGGCAAGGGCGACCGGCAGCGGACGACGATTCTGCCGGAATCGCTGCGGCAGGAGGTGGCGGAGCGGAAGGGGGCATTGCGGGCGCTGCACGGGCAGGACCGGGCGGCGGGGCTGCCGGGGGTGGCGCTGCCGGGGGCGATGGTGAGACGGGACCCGCGGGCAGGCGAAAAGTGGCCGTGGCAATGGTTTTTCCCGGGGGAGCAGCCATCCGCGGACCCGGAGAGCGGGGTGAGGCGGCGTCATCATGTGCACGAGGAGAATTATTCGCGGGCGGTGCGGGAGGCGGTCTCCGAGGCGGGACTGGACAAGCGGGTGACGACACACGCGCTGCGGCACGCCTTTGCGACGCATCTGCTGGAAGGCGGGACGGACCTGAGGACGATCCAGGAGTTGCTCGGACACGCGGATGTGAAAACCACCGAAATATACACCCATGTGGCGAAGGATATCGGTGCGACGGGGGTGCGGAGTCCGTTGGATGGAGTGATGGCAGATAGGGAATCGCGAGGGGTTTTGGTAGCGATGCGGCCGTGAATCGCGGAACGGCGCATTGGCATATCGTGGAACGACGGAGCCGTTCCGCTGCGGGCTACGATCAGTGGTGGGAAAGAGAGGAGATGCCGCCCTGACAAGGGCGAGAGAGGGTGCGAAGAACGATTCGCCCCGTATGACCGGCCCTCTCGCGCCCCTGTCATACCAGTTTCAGAAGAAAATGCGACTTTATGGGCGGAAGCGGTTTTTAAACCACAGATTACACGGATTAAACGGATTACACTGATTTTTAATCCTTCATTTGAGGTGGCTTTAATGGGGCGAAAAGTCGCCTTATTTTTGTAAATTGGTATCAGGGCGCATTTCCTGTCCTTGAGCAGACCCGGGGCGGCGCGGCACTTGCCCCGGGCTGGGTTTTCTTCAGCTCCGGTGGGGCTGGCAAAGGCGCTTTCATTTCGTTCCGGAGGGGGCGGGAAATTGCTTCCGCTCCAGCTCCTGGGAGGAAGTGCGGCTCCCATGAGCTTGCGGACCGCGGTGAGGGCATGGCTGGCGTCAAAAGCCGTCGAAGAGGTCGAGTTGGGGCGGATTGGCGGAGGGGAGATCGTCCTGACGGGTATTTTTCGCGCGGGGGCCCTGCTTCTTGGCGTCGGGCTTGGCGGAGTGGAGTTCGAGGTGGGAGAGGATGGCCCGGGCGCGCTCGATGATCGGCTTGGGCAGTCCGGCAAGCCTCGCGACCTGGATGCCGTAACTCTTGTCCGCGGCGCCGGGGAGG
>CAYTRP010000377.1:0-3992 GCA_964440195.1 uncultured Candidatus Sumerlaeota bacterium | reverse complement strand
GATTTCCAGATCGTCGCCTCGACCATGCTGGAGTCGAACCCGGCCATCGCCGAGACGGCGAACCGCAAGCTGGTGCAATTGAACATGTTTGACGCGCGCAGCACGGCCGCCCAGCGGCAGCGCGACCAGCAATTCGATGCGCAGTACCGGCGGGCGGAAGAGGCATTCCTTGGCCAGCGTTACGACGAGGCCTTGCAGTTGGTGGATGGCATTTTGGAGCAAAATCCGTTGCACCACAAAGCCACGGCTTTGAAGAACCAGATTGTCAGAGCGCAGCAGCCGGCTCCGGCCGAATCGGTTGAGGATCCCGCAACGCTAGTGGATCCAATGCTGGGCGGCCCGGAAACAGCCGAACCCGGAATGTAAGGGTTCCGTTTGCGCCGAGAGGGTGCCGGCTGGGTCATTGGCCGGATGAGAGTGCAAGAGGGAGGATGTGCCCCCGGTTTTCGGGGCACAAGGGGGTAGGCGGTCATGCTGCACACCAGCCAACGTGGAAGACTAAATCAAGCGACGCAAGGTCCCGTGACCTTCGTTCCTTCAATCAGGAGAGAGTGCGAACAACCATGATGCTCCCGGTCTCGATTCGCATCCCACAGTGCGTCCTTCGCGGCGTCCTGCCCACGCTGTTGGCGCTTGGCCTTGCCGGCCTCGCCACCCATCCGACCCTCGCGGAGGAGCCTGGTTTGCTCCGGCAGCGCGACCCGGTCGTGGTGGCCCAGTCCTCCGAGGCACAGGTGCAGGCTCTCGTCGAAGAGGCGCGCCAGCACCTCGCGGCGGACCGGGCCTCCCAGGCGCTTGCCGTTCTCGAGCAGGCGTACCAGCTTGATCCGAACAATGTGGCGGTGACCCGGCTGCGCGGGGAGGCAATGGCCAAGGCCGAGCAGCAGGCGGCGGAAGATCCGGCCGCCCGCGTCGATGCCCTGAATCGGGCCGGACAGGCGCATCTGGATGCGCTGGAGTACGACAAGGCCGCCGCCAGCTACCGCGAAGCCCTGACCCTCGACCGGCGCAACCGCGATGCCAGCCGGGGGCTTGACCGGGCCGAGCGGGCGATAGCCCGCGCGAATACCGAGCGCGCCACGGTTTTGTTGGATGGTGCCTCGGCGAACATGGCCGCGGGGAATTATGACGCGGCGCGTGCCCAGATTGCCGAAGCCCAGGCCATCGATCCCTCGAACCGCTCCGCCCGCCGCCTTTCCGAAGACCTTGAGAAGCGCGCTTCAACCGGGGCGGAGACCCAGGTGGCGCCCGCGCCCGCCGAGCCACGCCCCGTGCTCGTGGCCCCCTCGACGGGTGGGGGCGATTTGTCGCCCGCGTCGGCGTTGAGCCGCGAGGACCGCGCGCGGACCCGCGAGGCGGACCGCATTTTCCGCGAGGGGCTGAACATCTTCGAGCAGCGCGAGCGCAGCGTCGCCAATCTCGAACAGGCGCGCCAGTTGTGGACCGAAGCGTTGACCGTCGATCCGACGTTCGAGCGCGCACGGGTCTATCTCGAGAACACGGCGGCCGAGTTTGCGGAACTCGTGGCGGAGGGCCAACGCAGCGCCTCCTTCGCCGCGCGCGAAGCGGATGCCCTGGCGCGCATGCGGACGCTGATCCCCATCCAGACTTCCGAGCCGACAGCACTTCGCGACCTGCTGAACCTCATCAAGCCCCTTTCGGGAATCGACTTCGTCATCGCGGGGGGCGTGAATGCGCGCGTGGAGGCGTCGTTCACCGATCGCCCCCTCCACGAAGTCCTCGATGCGATTCTGTTGCCGAATGGGCTGCGCTGGGAGCGCACGCCGGGCAGCGATGTTGTCATCATTACTCCCGACCTGCGCACGCACATCTTCCCCCTGACCCGCGAGGGGCTCGCCAAGGCGGAGGGACTGCTTGAGGACGGGACCCTTCAGAGCCTGATGTACGGTCCGGGCGGCACGCCGATGATGGACGGCCAGCGCCTCTTCACGGACCGGCGCCAGGATGCCCTGATCATCACCGATTCACAGGCGAACATCGACAAGCTGGCGGCCCTGCTGCGCGGACTTCGCGACCGCGAATCCGTCGACCTCGTGTTTGCCAGCTATCGCATCCAGGAAGACAAGGGCCCGCAGATCAAGGCCCTGCTGGAAGCCATTCTCCGCCGCGACGACACGGCACCCTTCAACCCCGACCGGCGCCTGATCCTCGAGGGGCGCGAGCTGATCATCCGCGACACCCCGGAGAACATCCGGGAAGTCGAGCGCATCCTCAATGACCGCGAGTTTCTTGCGAAGATCTACGAGGACCGCCTGGACGTCGGGACTTTCAACCTGACGCCCATCCTCGACATTCAGGACAATCCCGACCTTGCCCGCCGCTTTGGCGCGGACGTTCGGCAGGTTGTCGAGACGTTGCTGTACTCGCAGGAAGGCCTGGCGGCGGCAGCCGCCCAAGGGCGACGCCTGTGGTACGACGAGGCAACGCTTCAACTGACGATCACGGACACGCCCGACCGCCTGCACCAAGTCGCCCAGTTCATCCAGAGCCTGCCCCAGATCCAGCGCGAGCGCCGCAGCAAGATCCGCGCTCTCAACTGGGCGAGCGCCGCGGATCTCGTGGCCGAAATCCGCTCGTTCCTGGGCATCGAAACCGGGAGCACGGGCGGCAGCGGGGCGCGAGGCAACGAGGTGGTTCGCACGGTTCGCCAAGGACAGGAGTTCCAGTTCCAAGGCACGTTCTTCCGCGTGGTCCGGATCGAGGAGAACGATTCCGACGACCCCAATGACGACGAAGTAACGGTGCTTGCCCGCTCGAACGTCCAGAGCGACGAGATCACCATCGCGATTTTCCGCGCGGAAGAGATCCTCAACGGCGAATTCACCATCGTGGCCGAGGACATCCGCCCGGGCAACCGGCCCGGTGACGGCCGTGCCCGCCTGCGCGTCATCTTCCAGCCGTTGGCGGTCGAGGCCGGCCTCCAGAACTTCCAGATACAGCAGGAGGTCGTGCAGCAGCAGCGGCGCGCGCCAACCTTCGACATTCTCATCGAGCCGATCATCAACCTGAACTCCGTGTGGATCCAGTATTCGGATGCGGCGGAATTGGCGGAGGTCGAGTTCTGGATCGATCGGCTTGACGTGCCGACGCTCCAGGTCTCGCTGGAAGTGAAGTTCGTCGAAGTGATCGAGAACAAGGCCCGGCAGTTGAAGGCCGACTTCAACATCACGGACCTGACCGAGGGAATCGACCTGTCGGACAGCGTGGCCAATGGACGGTTCGCCCAGGACATCGACGAATACAACACGCCGTTCGAACCGTACACGGAAGGCTTGATGAGCGCGAACCTGCTCAAGGGCGCGTCGGTCACGAGCTGGATCATCAACAACGGCAACTCGCCGATCAGCTTCACGCTGCGCGCGCTTGAGGCGCAGGGCATCATCAACATCGTGAATGCCCCGAGCCTGACGGTCTTGAATGGGGAGACGGGCACCTTCTCGATCGGCCGCAGCATCGTCGCCCCCGGCACGAGCGGCACGTTCCGCGACGCTGGCGGCGGAACGGACGAAGACGAAGAGGAAGATGACGACGAGGAAGACGACGAGGAGGATGACGAGGACACGGGCGGCGGCGGAGATGGCGCGAATCTCCCCCGCAGCCGGGGACCGTTCTCGGACACGGCCCAGCAGTTCGGCAGCCGCGGCGGCATCATCTACATGGTCGACAACCTTGAGGTGACCCCGATCGTGACGCAGGCCGGCAACATCACGCTGAGCCCCATCGACGTGATCATCCAGGACTTCGAGAACAATGCGGGGTCCATGGACATCCTGTTCAACCAATCCCGTGGCGCCTCGACCCCGACGTCGATTCCGTTCCAGCGCGCCGTCTTCAACGTGGGTGGCTACACCATCTTGGAGAAGGACATCAGCACGCATGCGCGCATCCGCGACGGCGGCACGGTGGTCCTCGGTGGCTGGAAGAACGAGCGCACGGAGAAGCTGGACAGCCAGACGCCCGTCCTTGGCGAC
>CAYTRP010000376.1:0-4009 GCA_964440195.1 uncultured Candidatus Sumerlaeota bacterium | reverse complement strand
CCATATAACCCGCGGCGGATCAGCGGGGAGGCACGGACGGGGCTGGAGAAGTCGCTGGCAAGCTTTGGGGATATTGCCGGGATTGTGTGGAACGCGCGGACGGGGAACCTGGTTTGCGGGCACCAGCGGCTGGTGGCCTTGCGCGAGCTGGCCCGGGCCCAGGGGGGCGAACTGCGGCTGGAGGGCGGGGAGCTCGTCGTGCCGTCCGGGGCGCGGTTTCGGGTGCGGGTGGTGGACTGGCCGACCCTGCGGGAGAAGCAGGCGAACATTGCGGCCAACTCCCCCCACATCGCCGGCGAGTTCGACGACGGCCTGCAGGCGCTTCTAGAGGAGCTGGAGGCGGCCGACGCGGCGTTGTTCGCCGATCTGCGCTTCGATCAGTTCCTCGACGACCTCGGGCCGCTGGGGGATCCAACGCGGGCGGGGTCGCTGACGCCGCGCTTCGGGGTGCCGCCGTTCTCGGTGCTCGACACGCGCCAGGGTTACTGGATGGAGCGGCGCCAGGAGTGGCTCGACATGGGGATCGCGAGCGGGGCCGGGCGGGACGATAACCTGACCTTCTCGGTCTCGGCCCAGCCCCCGGCGGTCTATGCCCTGCGCAACGCCATGCGGGAGGCTTCGGGTAGCGATCCCTCGTGGGAAGAGGTCGTCGCCGAGGCAAACAAGCGCGGGATCAAGATGGCGGGGGGCACGTCGATCTTCGATCCCGTCCTGGCGGAGATCGCCGTCCGGTGGTTCTGTCCGCCGGGCGGGACGGTGCTCGATCCCTTCGCGGGAGGCAGCGTTCGCGGCATCGTGTCGGGATTTCTCGGGAGGCAGTATGTCGGCATCGACGTGCGGCCGGAACAGATCGAGGCAAACCTGGCGCAACTGGCGGCGGTGCGGGGCGAACAGGACGACACCGGAACCGAACCCGACGAGCCGCCAACGAACCCACAGCAGAACGAGAGCGCCACCGTCCGGGTGAAGGTCTCCGCAGCGATGGCCCGCCTGCCCTTCAACGGCTGCGATCCTGACTACATTCGCAACGTCTGCCGCGCGTCGTGCTGCCACTCCTCCTCTTCGCCGACGGGGACATCCATCGCCCTCGGTCCGGACGAGGTCGCCGCTATTGAGGCCCGCGGAGGCGTGGTGAAGGACGGCCTTCTGCAGCCGCGGGCGGGGGAGAAGCGCTGCCCGTTCAAGGAGAAGGGCTCCGAGCTGTGCGGCCTGCACCAGACGCCCGACAAACCCTTCGGCTGCATTGCCTCGCCCTTCACGCTGAACAAGAACGGCACGCTGATCGTTCGAAATCGCTACCGGCTGCTGAAGTGCTACAACGACGGAAAGCGCATTCCGGCTTATCGCGCGTTCGAAGCGTCGCTCGTGCGCATCTTCGGCGAGGAGGAAGCCGCGCGCATCGTCGCCCACCTGGACGCTGGTGGGGGAGACATCGACGCGCACATGCCGCGCGACAGCTACAACCGGCTTACGGCGAACGACGCGACACGCAAGCGCGCCAAGGGGGACATCGCCGCCGCGGCATCGGCCGGTGGCGCAGCGATCTCCTCGCCGGGCTTTCGAGATCCAGAGTGGATCGTCGGCGATTCGTGCGAAGCGCCGCTGCCGGATGCCTGCGATCTTGTCTTCTCCTGCCCGCCGTACGCTGATCTTGAGGTCTACTCCGACGACCCGCGCGACATTTCCAACATGGACTTCGACAAGTTCCTCGAAGCCTACCGCAAGATCATCGCGCGGACCGTGGCGACATTGCGCGAGGATCGCTTTGCGGTCTTTGTCGTGGGGGACGTGCGCGACAAGGAAGGGCGACTGCGCAATCTGCCGGCGCTCACGGTGCAAGCCTTCGAGGAGGCAGGCGCGACTTTCTACAACGACGGCATCATCCTGAACAACGCCGGTTCGGCGGCGATTCGCGCGGGCGGACAGTTCCAGAAGACCAGAAAGCTTGCGCGCGTGCACCAGTATTTCCTCGTCTTCGTCAAGGGGGACGGACGACGGGCGACCGAGGCCGTGGGCGACGTCGAGTTCGGCGAGCCGGAGCCTGAAGAGGCCGCCGCCTGAGTCCGCTCCCGCCCCCACGCGGAGACGGAGACGCGATGACAACCCCAGCGCACGGCCCGAACGGGAAACAACGCGCCTCCGTGCGCACCCTGCGCGCCATCGAGAAAGAAGAGGCCGTCGACCTGGCGGTCCGCCTCATCGCGCGGTCGTACTCCGACCGCGAGATCGCGCTCGCCATTCGTTCCCGCATCGAAGCGCAACGCGGCGAGCCCACGCCTATCTCGCCAAAGGTCCTGCGGCGATTGATGGACGACGCGCGCGAGCGGGTGCGCATGTCGTACGATCGTTCCCCGGAGGACGAAGCGGCCGAGTCTCTCGCGGTGTTGCGCGAGATCAGGCGCCGAGCCATGGTGAGCGCGAACAACAGCGACCTCTACATCGCCATCCGTGCGACGGAGGTCATCTCCAAGATGCTCGATCTCGACCGCCGCGGCCGCATGGAGTCCCTGCAGCAGCAAAAGCAGCTCTTCCTCCAGCGCTTCATGGGGGCCCTCGATTCGGTGGGGATGGACGTCGACACCATCGAGAAGTTCGACCGGGCGCTGCGCGGCATGATGGTGAACGAGGACGTCGACGCCCGGCGTGGGGCGTTGGGTCTGCCGCCGCCGGTCGATGCGGAGATCATCGAGGAGGGCGACGATGGCGACGGGGAGTAGCGAGTCCCGCCGCACATCGCGCGGGGCGCACATCTACACCGCCTGGGCGGCCGGTGCCGTGCGCGAGCGGCTGAACGCCCTGCGGGAACGCGTGCATACCAAACCGGATGAGTTCGCGCTTCGAGCCCAGGAATCCGTTGAGACGCTGATGGAGGCGGCCGCGGTGGACGAACGCGGCGTGCCGCTCAAGCATGATGCCTACTCGCGCGTGCTGTGCCGGGTGATCACGCGCTGCTGGACCGCGCACCAGCACGTCTCCCACATGGCGCCTCCCGGCTTCGGCAAGTCGACGGTCGCGCGATGGTTCGCTCTGTGGCGTCTCGGCAAGGATCCGTCGACACGCGTCGTCGTCCTCTCGGGTGAAGCGGGCGTGGCGGAGGACAGCGTGACGCTCTGCCGCGAGATCGTTGTGTCCAAAGGCTTCCGGTATGTCTTCCCGAACATCCGCCCCGACTACTCGCGGTCAAGCTATCGAGAGGCGAGTGGCTCCACGCGCCGCGGCTGGCGCCAGGACAAGTGGTTCCTCGAGACCGACGGTCACGCGGCGGACCCGGCCATGGCGGCCGTAGCCACGCGCGGCCTCGCGGAGTCCAAGCGCGTCGACATCCTCCTGGCGGACGACATCATCACGCAGGTGATCGCCGAGTCCCAGAAGCGCCGCGAGCAGCAGTCGCGAACGTTGCGCGAGAAGTGGCTGAACGGCCGCCTCAAGCTGGGCGGCTGGATGTGCGCCTTCCAGAACTGCTGGCACGAGATGGACCTCGCCCACGAGCTGCTGTGCGACGACCGCGTGTGTTCGGTG
This sequence comes from uncultured Candidatus Sumerlaeota bacterium, assembly GCA_964440195.1. Classification (GTDB taxonomy): domain Bacteria; phylum Sumerlaeota; class Sumerlaeia; order SLMS01; family JAHLLQ01; genus CAYTRP01. The sequence continues at coordinate 490 of CAYTRP010000376.1, read as the reverse complement.
TGGGTCGGCGTGACGGAAGATCTCGGCGCGCTGTTCCTTCGCCTGCGTCACGCGCCGCCGGAGCTCATCGAAGAGCTGAAGCGCGATGCGGCGGAGCTGGAGCTGGAGATCACCGACCAGCCCGCGCTGCTTCCGAGGGAGTCCTCGCTGCGGTGGGACTTCGAAGCGCGCATGCCCTTGCCCGTGGGGAAGCCGGGCTATTCGCCGGAGCAGATCGCCAGCCTCGCGCGCAACGATCCGGTCACGTTCGCGAAATCGATGCGCCTGATCGCGCTCTCGGATAAGGACCGCATGTTCCCGAGCTGGAACAGCAGGACGCCGACTCCGGCGCGCACCGTCGCGGAAACGCTCGGCCTTCCGCCGTCGCACCCCGGAGGGCCGGGGCTGATTCTTCCGCCGGAGATCCGCCGGCAGATGCGCGTGGCGCTGGGCATCGATCTCTCGGCTTCGACGCGCGCAGGCGTGGCCATCACAGCGATGGCGATGGTTG
>CAYTRP010000375.1:0-4079 GCA_964440195.1 uncultured Candidatus Sumerlaeota bacterium | reverse complement strand
TGATGTATCTGGCGCTCAGCTATGACCACCGGATCGTCGATGGCCGCGAGGCCGTGGGGTTCCTTGTCCGCGTCAAGGAATGCATTGAGAACCCCTCCCGCATGTTGCTGTCGGTCTGACCGGGCACCCGGCAAGACGGAAACTTGTCTTCGGGGCGTGCCCTGACGGGTCGTTCATGAACTTGAGGCAACGGCACCCGTGTTTCTGGAGATTGAACAGACCCGGGATGGAGGGTCCTTGAGGTTGGGAGCATGCCAAAAGCCGCCTTCATCCTCCTGGGAATTCTGATCGCCGCCGCGATTTGTCCGGCGGCCGTGCCGGCTCAAGAGGGTGCCCGGCAACGCGTCGAGCCGCGGTGGATCCTGCGGTACGAGCAGGCATTCGGGGTGAACGGGCTTTACGTGGAGGAGCCGCCGGCCTCTCCCGGGGATCGCGATGCCCTGATCCGGCAGGATCTGGTTGCGTTGACCCTCGCGGGGCGGCGCTTCAGGCAGCAGTATCCAAATGAGCAGCCAAACGCGACGCTGCTCTTTGTCCGCGACCTGATTGCCAGGAAGCTGCAACCACCGCCGGGCATCGAGTACGTTTGGTCCGAGGGGACTTCCCGGTTCATCGCCAACCCGCCCGGCGATGGGGCCGGGGACATCGTGGTTGGGGCGATGGCGCAGATTGAAGCGGCGGAGGGCTATCGGCGAACGGTGGCCATGGGCAGCGCGGAGTTGAATCGCAACTGGCAGGTCTTCATCAATGATCGAGACACGCCCGAACTCATCCGCCGCGAGATCGAGATACGGAGGTATGCGGCGCGCCAGACCCAGACGGAGGCGATCCACCTAGCCCGCCGCACGCAGGCACTCCTCAAGGAGTTGAACGATTCCATCGAGCTGGCCATGGCGTCGGGTGCCCTCCGCGCCGGGCAGGAAATCGCGATGCGGGACGTCGGCCGCACGGGGCTGATCGACCTGCTCGAGCGGCTGCCGCTGGATGGCGAGTATGTCGTGACGCGCGCGGGCGAGCCCCCGAAGGCGTTGATTCGCGGAAGGGAGATTCCGTTCGCGCCAAACTCGATCACGACGGCCCTGCGCCTTCAGGCCGAGGAGGCCCTTGCGGCGAATCCGGACTCTCCGCAGGCCCTGGCAGTGCTGGCGCGCTATGCGGGCGAAGAGGAAGGGTTGAGGCTCATCTCGCGCGCCATTGAACTCTGGCCCGACGTCCCCGCGCTTCGCGTCCAGCGCATCGCCATGAATGCGTCGCTGGATCGCTACGATGAACTGCGCGACGACCTGGACATGATCGTCGAGCGGTTTCCGGCGGCCCCCTTGCTGTTGGAAATCGACATGGCAACCCATCGGCCCGGGAAGCCGGACGCCAATGCGCTTCGCGCCGCGCTGATGGGCCCGCTGTCGGAGATTCGACCGGAGGTGCTGAACCTCCAGATCATTGCCATGAAGGCCTTCGCCGACGGCGGGGATATCGCGCAGGCGCGTGCGGTCCGCCAGCGTGTGCTGGATCGCCATCCGGGATATGAGCCGCTGTTGGCGATCGAAGCGGACGACTGATCAGGATGCGAAGGCGCCCGAGGGACCCGCGAACAATTCCACCACCGCTTGCGGAGTCGGGGCCTTGAAGATTTTCTCCTGGTTTTCCGCTTCCTTGAGGAACCGGACCAGCTTGCTCAGCACCTTCATGTAGTCGGTCGATTGGCCTTCATTGCAGCCGATCATGACAATGAGGCGGACGGGTTTTCCGTCGATCGAGTCGTAGTCGACTCCCTTTTCGCTGCGCCCAACGCCGATCACGAAGTCCTTGACCGACGCGATTTTCACATGGGGCAGGGCGAGCCCCATCCCGACGCCGGTGGACAAGGTGCGCTCGCGCTCCAGGATCTTGGCCATCAGGTCGTCGCGGTCCGTGACCAAGGGGGAGAGGGAGACCACCTGGACGAGTTCTTCCAGGACCTTTTCCTTCGTCGCCCCGGACAAGTCGATGACGCGCTCGGGGCTGAAGATCTTCTTGGGGTCGATGGGCATGGAAGGGCCTCGGATGCAGGGGGTCGGAAGGCAAGCGTGGCGCTTGCCACCCATTGGGTCAAGCGCCAGCGCCGAGTTTTGGATTTCCCACCTCCTCTCTCATGGTGTCACTGGCCGGGCCGAGGAAGATGCCCCCGATGGACATGCAAAGCTCCATCCTCATAGAGATCTGGGAACAACTCAAGGCGTTCGTCCTTGAACATGCCAGCTCGATGGCACGTCGTCTGGAAGACCAGCGCGAGGCGGACTGGCGAAACCTGTCCACGTCGGAGACGCAAGTGCTGGCAATTCTGGCGTCATTGGATCTCGACTTTTCCAGCGCCGGCGACCGCCGCCGCGCACGGCGGCTTCTGGCCTCCCTCGCCGCCGAGGCCGAGGGCGAACTCCTCGTCGCGGAGGAGGACAACCCGCTCGTGGTTGAACCGGCAAAGGTGGAGCAATTGCGCACCACCCTTCGCTGGATTGCCGGGAACCCGCCACAGCGCTTTCTTTCGGGGGTCTCGGGTCCGCGAGTCGCTATCCGCGAGATCTACCGGGGGGCTCCCTCGCTGCGGCAATTGCATGCGCACAAGTGGCTGATCGCGATGGGCTATCCTTGCGGACGACCAGACAGCCTGCGCCGCCGGTGGCTCGGCCGCATGGGCTTGATGAAGATGGACAATGCCACCCCGACCTCGCGCGTCAGGGAGGAGACGCTGGCCGCCATGGAGCGCCTCGCACAGGCGGTCCAATCCCCCTTGGCCGAGGTGGACCTGATTCTCGAGGCGTTTACCAATGCCGGCGACATGGACTTCCGGCACAGCGCCCTGTGCACGCGCATCCCGCGCTGCCATTTATGTCCCTTGCGCAATCACTGCCCGTTCTTCCGGGAGGGCCTCGCGGAAGACGATTCCAGGCAGCGGCACTTGTCGAAGGTCATGCGGAAAGGGTCCCAGCCGCGCGAGCGCCTCGAGGAGTACGGTGCCCGTGCCTTGTCCGACGAGGAACTGCTCGCGATCCTGCTGCGAACAGGGAGCGGGGGCGCCAATGTCATGGATGTGGCCACCAAGCTCCTCAAGGACGCCGATGGGCTGGAGGGACTTGCCCGGATGAGCATCGCGGAGTTGTCCGCGCAAAAGGGCATCGGCCGCGTCAAGGCGATCACGATCCAGGCGGCCCTTGAGCTGGCGAGAAGGCGGGGCAACGCCGCGCTCCTGGAACGGCATCCCTTGACGAACTCCCGGGCCATCTACCGGTATGTGGCCTCGCGTTATGTGGGAAAGACGGAGGAGGAGTTTGAGGTCATCCCCCTTGATGTGAAGCTCCGGCCGATCAATACCATCACCGTCAGCAAGGGCACGATCAACCAGACCCTCGTGCATGCCCGGGAGGCCTACAAGCAGGCGATCCGCGAGTCCGCCCATTCGGTGATCTTTGTCCACAACCACCCAACGGGCGATCCCAGCCCCAGCCGGGAAGATTTCATCATCACCCGCAGATTGGTGCAGGCCGGAGAGATTCTCGGCATTCGCGTTCATGACCACATGATCATTGGAAAAGGTTGTTACTACTCGTTCTCCGACGAAGGGAAATTGGAATCGTGACCTCTTTCGAGTCGCTGGGCATCCGGGCGCCGCTGCTGCGTGCCATCGAGGAATTGGGCTTTCGCGAGCCGATGCCCATCCAGATGGACGTGATCCCGCCGGCACTCGAAGGGAGGGACATCCTCGGCCGGTCCCAAACCGGCACCGGGAAGACGGCGGCATTTGGGCTGCCACTGCTTCAGCGGCTCCTGCCCGGAGGCTCGATCAAGTGCCGCGCGGTGGTCGTCGCGCCAACCCGCGAGTTGGCATCCCAGGTCCACGGCCACCTCGTGCGGTTGGCGGCCCACACGACGGCCAAGGGAATCCTCGTGGTGGGCGGGGAGCAGTCGGAACGGCAGGAAGACGCCCTGCGTCGTGGCTGCGACTGGATTGTGGCAACCCCCGGTCGTCTTCGCGACCACTTGCAGCGCGGCTATCTTTCGCTCGATGCGGGGGAGACGTTTGTTCTGGATGAAGCGGACCAGTT
>CAYTRP010000374.1:0-4087 GCA_964440195.1 uncultured Candidatus Sumerlaeota bacterium | reverse complement strand
GCGTCATTCGCTCCATGGCCTCGATCGACGTGAACGGCAATGGCAGGGCGGACCTCGTCCTGGCGGCGGACGATGCCTCGGTGGCCATCTATCTCCAGAGCGACGATGGCCGCCTGCAAAAGGCCCCCGATGTGGACCTGCGGGCAAGCCGGCTGGTGGTCGGCGAACTCTCCGGCGACCAGTACCCCGATCTGTTGCTGGCCGAGACCAATCGACTTCAGATCGTCCTTGGCGGCGAGCAGGGTCTGGACCTGGCCAACCCCAAGGTGGTCTTCACCCCCTCGATTCCCGGCAGCGATCCCCTGCTCCTGGACCTGAACGGCGATGGCCGCCGCGACATCGTGACAATGACCGCCGACTCGCGCGAAGTCGTCGTCGTGCGCTTGCAGAACGAAGAGGGCGAGTTCCCGGCGGAGTTCTCCCTGCGAACGGGGCTCGTGAGGGACCTTGATGCCATCGCGATGAAGGACCGCCGCGACATTCTGGCCGCCGTCCAGGGACGAACCCGCCAGGTGGTGCTACTGCAACTGGGCGATCTCGCGGAGGAGGAGGACGACGCAAGCCGCCTCGTCCTCAGCGATCCGCGCATCATCGGGTTCGATCCCGACCGCCGCGACACGACCCCATTTGCCACGGTGGCCGACGTCGATGGGGACGGGCGGACCGATCTCATTGTCGAAATGCCCGGGACCGCCTCGATCCGCGTGATTCGCCAGACGACCACGGGGTCGCTTGTTCCTTCGGAGTTCCCTTCCTTGCGCGATGTGCGTTCCGTCGTCCCCGTGCCCGTGGCGGAAGGCCAGCCGGCACCGCTCCTTGTCCTGAGCGGGAGTGAAAAGGCATTGGGCGTTTCCATCGGCACGACCGGGGATCGGCTTCACCTTCCCTTTCCGACGTCCCTGCGCACAACATCGCGCCCCTTGGCCGCCGGCATGCCTCGAATCAACGGGACTCACACCCTGGTTGTGTTGGAGGAGGGCCCGGACAACAAAACCGCCATCGCGCGCGCTTATCCCGATTTCGATCCCGTCGGCGGGGTTCTCGGCGAGCCGACGGAGTTGGTGACGCTTTCCAACCTGAAGGAACTGCCGCGCAACCTCTTCGTGGCGGATCTCGACAAGAATGGCGCCGACGACCTCATCGTCTTCCATGAGTATGCCCCCCCCGGCGTGCTCTTGCAGCAAACGTCGGGCAGCTTTGAATCCGTCGAACCCACGGGACTTCTCGCCGGACTGCTGGCCTCCACGACGCCCGCAAACTTCTCGACGGCGCAGCTCGCCGGCTCGGACTCCGAGGTGGTGCTCGTGGCACGCGACGAGTTTGTGCGCGCGTTTCACCTGGACGAGACCGGTGCCGCGGACATCAAGAGCCAATTCAATGGGAAAAACTCCCGGTCCGTCGTCCGTGCGGCAACGGTCGCCAACCTGCGCGGGGCCGAGAGCCGCGAGGTCGTGCTCCATGACACGACCAACAACGTGCTCTCCATTTACGGAACCGTTGGCGACGAGGGCGCCTATTCATTGCTCCGGCACGTCGACGTGGCGGCTGCGGGCTACCGTTCGCTGCGCTCCCTCGACATCGACGGTGACCGGCGCGACGACCTGGTCCTGGTCGCCCCCGACCGCATGGCCATCCTCTACAGCCGCGTCATGAACGGCTCGCTGGACACCCTGGACAGCGTGGAGACCGAAGTCGAGGAGGGCGGTTACGGCTTGGTTCGCGCCATCAGCCTCTCGGGCGCCGGGGACTCCAACCTCGTGGCGCTGGAAATGCGTCGCGCGCTGCTCGACTTCTTCCACCTTGCCGAGGAGGAGGGGGCGGAGTCGCCGGCCCTCGAGCGCTTCCGCTCCTTCCGCGTCTATGACAGCGAAATGAGCATCGCGGGCCGGGTGAACCTCGATGCCTCGCCGGAGCCCCGCGAAATAAGAGCGGCCGACCTGACCGGCAACGGCCTCCAGGACATCGCCATGCTGGTGCACGACGTCATCATCGTGTACACGCAGCACGCGGGGGAAAAGCCGGAGGAGGAACTCGCCGGCAATTAGTCACGAGGCAATGGCGCGCGCCTGGTGCCAGTCGCGGATCTCCGCATGGAAGTCGCGGCCCGCGATCTCCCCCAGCGTGTCGAGTTCCTCGCGCAACACCTCGTAGGCCGGCTGCCCATCGCAGCGCTCCTTGCCGCAGGGAGTGAAGGGCGCATAACCGGGATAGCCATCGTCGACGAGGGGGTCGTTGCCAAGCGTCGGCAGCCACAGCAGCGTGCGGCCGTCCCTCTCCAGGGAGATCGGATGCAGCCAGCAACTGATCGGTTTGTAGGCCCAGGGATGGTCGCCATGCTCCATCGCCAGGGATTGCAGGCTGCAACGGCCATCGGGAAAGCGGAACACGCACGATGTCTTGTCGAAATGTTTGGGGAATCCCACCTCGGCGGGGTACTTCTCCCGGCGCGTCGCGGTCTTCCGCGTCGGGGAACCCAGGAACTCCGCCTCCTCGAACGCATTCTCGGGCGTGAGCTTCAACTGGCGGAAGTAGACGGGATGGGCGCCCACGACATGGGTCAGCAGCCGCTCCTCATCCTCGTCAAGGCAGACACCGTCGTAACAGCACGTGCCCCGGCAACCCTCCATGGTGCAGGCCTTGATCAGCGTGCCGAAGCTGGCATAGTCAACCGGCGCGCGGCGAAACCGCTTCTTCACGAACTGCTTCCAGTCCGGAAAGGCATCCAGCAATTGATCTCTCTTCAGCATCTTTGTCCTCGGCCTCGCAGTATGGGCGCGGTATGAGCCTGACCAATCCCCACGGGAGTCAACTCGTAAGCATGAAGCCCCTGCATCCCCGTCTCTTGTCGCTCAACGTGGGCATGCCCCGTCAGCTCGGCATGAAGCCCGATGGAACGCCCTTCATCAGCTCCATCGCCCGCCAGCCCGTCGATCGCGCCATCCGGCTGGGCAGGGGCGGGTTCGAGGGAGATGCCTGCAATTGGAGCGGTCATCACGGCGAGGCGATGGCCGTGAATGTTTTTCCCATCGAGTACTACGCCACGTTCGAGGAACTCGGCGGCAAGCCTCTCCCCCGCCCGGCGTTTGGCGAAAACCTCACACTGTCCGGATACCCCGACATGGAAGCCCGGGTTGGCGACGTGGTGCGCCTGGGCAGCGCCCTGCTCCAGGTCAGCCAGCCAAGGGAACCCTGCGGCAATCTTGTCCGGTTCCTTGAACTGCCCCGGATTGCGCGCTGGATGGAGGAGCGCCGCGAGACGGGCTTCTACTTTCGCGTGTTGGAGCCTGGGGTGGTTGCTCCCGACTCCACGATGCGGATCGATGACCGGGGGCATTCGGGTTGGACGATTGCCGCCCTCTCCGGCCTCATGTTCGGCGGAAACGCCACGGAGGACCAGATTCGGGTCGTCACGGAAATCCCGAGCTTGTCCTCCAACTGGAAATCCAGCTTGATTCGGCGCGCGAAGAGGGCGCAGCCACAAGTCAACCTGAAGGCGGGCGAAACCACATGAGTCCTCTCTCGAAGGACTTCCCCGACAAGCCGACCGAGATCGCGCCCAAGAGCGCCGGGGAACCCAGGGCCATCACCTCCATGACTCCCACCCAGGCGCAGACGCTTGCGGGGGACAAGACCTTGCCCATGGAGACCCCCAAGCCCAAGCGCATCAGGAGCCCCGAGCCGAGGCGCTACATGTTGGCCGTTGCCACCGAGGACGGCCCGAGGATGTTGGCATTGCGCGACGAGAAGCTGGGCATCGGCCGGCTCGAGGACAACCAGCTTTGTCTCCAACACGGAAGCGTGTCCCGGCACCACGCCCTGCTGGAACTGACAAGGCAAGGGCTCTCGATCTCGGACATGGGCAGCCAGAATGGTACGACTGTCAACGGCACGGCCGTCGGGCATCAAGTCTTCCTCAAACCCGGGGACGTGATCCGGGTTGGGTATGTCGCGCTTTTCTACTTCGGCTTCATGTCGCCGCATGATCCCCCGCAAATCGAGGTGATCGATGGGCCCCTTGCCATCTCGCCGCTTGCACCCGACCCCTCGCAGTGAACGGCACCGCTAGAGTTCGTAGTTCCACCTCGAA
>CAYTRP010000373.1:0-4099 GCA_964440195.1 uncultured Candidatus Sumerlaeota bacterium | reverse complement strand
GAGGCCGCGCTCGGTGCAAAACACGCAATCCGCCCGCGCCAGCAGCCGCGCCTCCGCCTCCCTCAGGGCATCCTTGTCGGTGCCGGGCACGGCGGACAGGTCGTCCACGCAGTGATAAACGACAAGGGAGGGCGACAAAAGATCAAGGAGATGGATACTGTAGGGGGAGTAGGCCCAGGCAATGGGGTTTGGAAAATGCGCGAGGGTGCCGCGTGCCTGGGCGAGGAACGCGGTCCGGTTGAATGCCCGCGCCGTGGCGCTTCCCCATGCCGGGCGCACCACGGGCGACAGCGTCCAGAGCCTTGGGGCGCGCTTGGCCGCCCCGGCGAGCCCGCGCGCGAGGCGCCTGCCCATGCGTCCAAGGTCCGCGCCACTGCCAAGGCGTGGGGCACGCGTGCCCAGGGTCTCGATGAACAACACCCGATTGCCCCGCGCCGCCAGCCGCCGCATCAGGTGATGCTGGTTCGTCGGGAGCGGGGCGTCCCACTCGGCCGTAGAGAAGCAGACGATGTTGCGACCGGACAATGTCATCGTGCCCCCCTGCGAGTCTTGGCAACGCCCTGCCAACATTGTTTGCATCGACGCCCCTGGGGCCAACGGAAAGAGAGATGCAGCGCCATGGATTCACGCGTGAGGACCGAGCGGGAGATCATGCTGGCGGGAGAGCCGTACAATCCGGGCGATCCGGAACTTGTGAAGCTGCGCCGGCGCGCCCGTGCCCTCACCCGCGAGATCAACGCAACCACCGAGGAGCAGACCGAGCCCCGTGCAGACCTCTTCCGCCAACTCTTCGGGACGCTCCCCGGTTCCTTCGAGATCGAGCCCCCGTTTCGCTGCGACTATGGCGTGCACATCCACGCCGGGCCGGGCCTGTACATGAACTTCGGCTGCGTCATCCTGGATGTGTGCGAGGTCCACCTCGGCTCGGGCGTCATGATGGCACCCAACGTCCAGATCGTCACCGCGACGCATCCCATCGATCCGGACCTGCGCCTCTCCGGGCGTGAACTCGGCAAGCCCATCCGCATTGGCAACCGCGTGTGGCTCGGCGCTGGCGTGATCGTCCTCCCCGGTGTGAGAATTGGGGATGACACCACCATCGGCGCGGGGAGTGTGGTCACGCGCGACATTCCCCCGAGGGTCGTTGCCGTGGGCAATCCGGCCAGGGTGACACGATCCCTCGACTGATGGGGTGGAGAGAGTGATTTCCCGACGGCGCCTGGTGTTCCTGCTCCCCCTGCTGGTGTGCTTTGTGATTGGCGTGATGCTGGTGCGCGCACCCCAAAGCCCGCATGCGCCCACCCTCGTCGATCCCGACTATCCCGTGCCGATGCCCGCCCGGGTGCGCGCGCTCCCGCTGCCCGAGCGCCTGCGCCCCACGGTGACGGTTCAGCAGGAACCGACGCTGCCGGGCGACTGGCTTCCCGAAAATCTGTCCGCGCCCGGAGAGACTCCCGCCGTCGCCGAACCCGCGCCGGGCTTCTCGCTTACCGTCACGGTCGTCGAGGAAGGCCGCGCGTCCCCTCTCGCGGATGCCGTGGTGCGCCTTGCGCACGAGGAGGACGCCGACTGGCGCACCGCCACCACCGGAACCGACGGCATCGCCGTGTTTGCCGGGCTCGCGGCGGGACATTACACGCCGTCTGTCTCCTGGGGTGGCGTGACCTATACTCCCTCCCTCCCCGTTCCGATGGCGGGGGCGGACCGCGCGAGCACCCTTGTCTTTCCCGCGCGCGCCGATTTCAAGATGCAGTTGATCGACCACGAGGGCCACCCCCTCGCGCACACCCGTCTGCGCGCGGGTCCCTACGTCCGCCGCGTCACGCCCGACGTGTTGAGAAGGCTTCAGCCACTCGTGACCGATGAGCAGGGCCGCTTCGCGCTGCAAGGCTACGAGGGCACGACTGACTTCACGATTCTGTCCGACAAGCCCGCCCTTCTGCGTCTGGTCGAGGAAGACACCGCCGAGGATTCCAGCCGCCCGTGGAGCAACCCGCTGTGGCTCCCCTCGCGCCTCATGCCCCGCGCCGGGTCATTCACGCGCATCGTCATGCGTCGCGACCTTGTCGAGGCGCGCGCGACCATTGTTGGCGGACCAATTCTTGGCCCGGGAGAATCGCGCCTCGCGCTCATCGTCGGCAGCCATATCGATTCCGACTTTTATCCCGTCGTCAACGACGAGCTGACCTTCATGGGCTGGCCCGGCGATGTCGTGGTCATCCAATTCACCCGCTACCCCGACTATGTCGATCCCGGAATCGTCGATTACCGTCGCATGGCGCGGCGCGAATTCTCCCACGTTCAGCGCCTTCCCGCCGAGCGAGGACTCTTTGATTTTGAGATTCCGTATCCTCATGCGGGACAACCCGCCGAGCCAGTGACGATCACGGGTCGCGTGATGACGCCCGACAACACACCCGTTGCGGGTGTCGGCGTGACGGCGATGGCGATGGGCGAATGGATGCAGGTCGACGAGGATCTTCCACGCCGGGCCCAGCCCCTCGCGCGGTCGGGACCGCGCATCATGACCCACGCGGAATCCAGCGACGCCGAGGGCGCGTTCACCCTCGCCCTCCCGCCGGGAGAGGAGCTGATCCTGCTCGTCAACCCGGCGACCATCCCGCGCGGCATGTTCCATCGGCAATCGCTGCGGTACCCGCGCGCGACCCTCGCATCGGGCGGGCCCCTCACCATTCAGCTCGAATACCAGGACCTCATCTGGGGCGAAGTCATCGACGCCGGGGGCACACCTGTCGCCAACGCGGAACTGCGCGTGCTCGGCTGGGGGGCTCCGTCGGGCATCCGCCCGCGCCCGCGATCGGACAGCGAAGGGATCTTCGAACTCAACGTCGAGCGGAACCCCGAGTTTGTGCCCAGCAGCGAGCGCCGCCATGACCTCCCACAGATTTACGTTCTCGCCACCACCGAGGATGGCCGCGCCGGCTGGGCACCCACCTTCGTCAACCTCACCAAGCCCACCCGCGTTGTCCTTCTTCCCTCCACGCGCGTGACGCTGTTCGTGCGCCAGCCGGGTCGCGTCGCGCGGTTCGTTCGCGTGCGCGCCCAATTCGAGGCCCGCGAGGTCCAACAGGCCGGTTGGCGCAACGAGATGCAGCCCCACTTCAGCGACGACGGCACCTTTGAACTCGGCACCTGGCCGCGCGGCATCACGAACCTGCGCGTCACGCTTCCCGATGGAAGCGAGCACACGCTGACGGTGCCGCCCAATGCCCCCGCCCATTGGCAGGTCGCGTTGACCGCCCCGTGAGCCGCGCGTTCAGGCCACGCCCGCCGGCCGCACGCGCTTGATGCCGAAGAGAAGCTCCTCGACCTTGAAGTTGATCAGCAGGCCGAGGAACAACTGCGTGGCGCGCAGGTGGCTCGCCATCGTCGCCGTGTCGATGGGCCGCAGGGCCTCGCAGGCCATGACGTCGACCAACACCTCGTTGCCGACCAACAGGTCCAGTTGCCGCTCGCCGATGGCGCGCCCCTTGTAGCGGATCTCCAGCACCGGGTTGGTGCGATGCGGCACGCCGCGCAGGCGCAACTCGTCGGTCATGGCCTCGCGATACACATCCTTTTCATAGCCGGGGCCCAGGACGCGATGGACCTCCGCCGCCGCCGCGATGATGGCATGGGCGTGCAGGTCCGCCTGCTTGTGGGGATCGATCCAGTCTTGGAACTTCAGGGATTGGGGTCGTTGGTCTGCCATGCGCCACCATCCGTGAATGAGCTTCCCGCTTCATCATCACCAGATGGTGCCAGCCGTGGTGAATGTCAACCGGGAGTGACGCAGTGACGCGAGTTTTGGAAGTCGGAGAATTTCAGAGTGAGTGTCCGTGGCGGCGTTTTTTGGGTGTTTTGGCACATTCCGGGCTTTTCCGGGGAGGGGGTTGGAAGGGTGAAGAGTGAAACAAGAAGGGTGAGATAGTTCCGCGTTCCGCGTTCTTCCTCCTTCGCCAAGGCTACGGAGAACAGGTCGTTTTGGTGGGATTTGGTGGTTCGCGAATCATACGGTTTCCACTCAAATCATAGAGTCCATCTCCTATGGAGTGCGCACGCTTGCTTGCGCTGTTTGCGTCCGCCGCTTGCTGCGGAC
>CAYTRP010000372.1:0-4105 GCA_964440195.1 uncultured Candidatus Sumerlaeota bacterium | reverse complement strand
GGAGGCTCCGCTTTCGGAGTTCTTTCCAGGCGTCAAAGTCATATCCCTCGAGGGCTGTCTCGTACAGCGCTTCCAGTTGTGCATCGGTGGGCCGAGACGACGCGTTGGGCGTCGCTTCATCCATGCTGCTGCGCCATCGCTCGACGGCAAGATCCGCCAGCGTGCGCGCAATCGCCTCCGGGTCGCCGCCGAGGCCGGCGACAACCTCGTCGGGAAGTTCCACGGTGATTTGCGTCATGGCAACGGCACCTCGCATCGCATGGGAGCACGCCGACGCCTTGCCGTTCAAGGACGAAAAGACACCCCCGCGCGGAGACATGCCTCCACATTGCCTCAATAGGAGGACGTGCGACGCCGGCGCTCCGCCACCGCGAGGGGTTCGCCCTTGGCGCGACGCGCGGCCTGCAGTGCCAGCTCCACCGCGCCCGCCGTCGCGTCGAGCGCATCGTCGTGGTCCACGCGGGGGTAGTGCGCCAGCTCGCGCCAGAACTCCTCGGGGAGCCCTTCGTCCAAGGCCAGTCGCCCCGAGGCCAGCAGCGGTTCGAGCGCGGCGACACGCGATTCCTTCGCGCGCGTGGGCCGCACGACCTCGATGGGGAGCGGCAACAGTCGCTCGCGGCTGCACGCCTCCAACTTCTGCGCGAGCAGTTCCTGGAAGCCGGTTCCCTCCACGCCGAGACGCTCGAAGGGTTGCTGTTCGTGACGCGAGAGGATCGCCTCGACCTGCATGCTGGGAGGCGCGCGCCGCACCCACATTTCCGCCAGCACCACGAGCGCGCCGGGAAACAGGAGCACGATGGCGAGCGCGGCGAAGTCGCCCCTTTGCGTGTCTGCGGAGCGGCCCAGCGCGGAGTCGAGAAACCCGAAGCGCCGCGCCTCGCACAGGGGGAGCCGCTTCGTGGGCTGTCCCCCACGACCGGGCGGAATGAGAAGAACTTCCCGCGCGACGAGGCGCGTCCTCCACGCGGCGTCGGGATCGAAGAGCGCGTTCTCGGGCCCGAGCGGCTCGTTCTGCTTCTCCTGGAAGAAGGCGCGCCGTCCCTGCAAGAGCATCATCGCGGTGAGGTGCTCGATATCCTCGCTCCTGGACCACAACACGCGCGTGTGCCGCACCATCTCGTCCCAATGGTCCTCGAAGAAGCGCCGCGCCGTGGCGCGTCGCTCCGGGTCGCACGGATCGGTCAGAAGGCGGCGCCATTCCTCCCACAGCGGCGTCGGCGGCGCGAACTGTTCGATGGAGCGATGGAGGCGCGCCTCGAAGTCGGGCCGCTTCATCAGCGTGGCGAGCAATCCCTCCGCGTGCAACACCGTGCCGACGACGATGATGTGCGTGTAGGTCGCGCCGAGGTGCTCGACGACATCGCGGAACCAGTCGAGGAGGCGCTGACGCCGGCGGGGCGAATGGATGCTCGCGCTGGATTCGGCGTCGTCGAGGATGATCTTGGTGGGACGCCATGCCTCGTGCGCGAGGCCGCGCATTTCCGATGCGGCGCCATAGGCATCGATGCGAACCGGCCCGACAACCAGCGACGTCGCGGTGGCGTGGGCGCGCGGCAGGCCGAACGCGCGCCGCAGGGCGGAGTCCTCGCGCAACTCGCCTCGCAGCGCGCGCAGGCGCTGTTGTGCCTGGCGCTCGGTCGCGGAAATCAGGACAATGTATTGTTCGCGGCCATAGGCGATGTCGTGCAGCACGAGGAAGAACGACGCGATGGTTGATTTGGCGGAGCCGCGCGGGGCCGCAAGGGCGAGCCGCCTGCCGTGGCGCGAGCCGTGCGCCTCCCCGCCAAGCGAGTGATGCCAGCGCATCAGCTCGAGGTGAAACGTCGCGAAGGGCAGGCGCATGTACGTCCGCAGGAATTGGCCTATGAAGACGGTTGCGTCGACGGCCCCGCGTTCGCGCGCGAGAACGAAGCGCGTGTTCTCGTCAACCTTCAGGATCCTCTCCCGATAACGATCCCAAGAGCAGGTGCGGATCCAGCTCAAATCCCCGTCCGGTCGAGGTGGCGTCATCGACGCGTCGGGCGAGAAGCTCGATTTCGAGGCATCGCCGGGCAATGGTGAAGGCGTTGGCGAGGTCGGTGAGTCGGGTGAGGTCGGGGAGCTTGGGGGCCGCATCGCTGGCGAGGAGGGATCGATGGGCCCGTTCGAGCAGGATGTCGTAGAGGTCGAGCCATCGGTCGAGGAGGGCTTCGGCGCGGTTGATTCGTCGACGTCGCGCGTCGGGAGTGCCTGCATCTTGCGGTTGATGGTTCTCCATGGCAGGGTCGTGTTCCTCGTGGTGGGTATGCGGCGCGCACGCCAGCACACCCCTCGCACAACCTCGCCCCGCGACGGGGGACACGTGGAATGAAACGTCGAAAGGAAGCGAAGAGGAATGAATGGAATGGAGCAGACGCCTCGCTCACGCTCCTGCGACCTTTGCCTACCCCAGCATCACGCGGATCATGTCGGCGCGCACATCCTCGGGGAAAAAGGCACGCCACACCGAGTAAGGCGATTCCGTGAAGGCCTTGATGGTCGGCGAGACGTGCGTCACGTCGGTGTAGGTTCCGGGCACGTCCGGAACCTCGATCCAGATCGTTTCGTCGGGGCGCACGGAGCGCGGGTTGTAGGGCTTGTAGGGAAGGTTTGTGCTGTGGCTCAGGCGCAGGTAGTATCGCGGGTCGTGCCCGGCGTCCGTCAGGGCCTTGCGCGCGGCCTCGAGGCGCATTCCAAACTCCAGGTCCTCGACGTCGGGGTCTGGGATTTCAAGCGACTTGTAGAGTTTTCGCGTCAGCAACCGATGTGACAGGTCCTTGAGGATCTTGTCCGGACCGCGCTCCCACGCGTGGATGGCGCCCCAGACCGTCGAGTCGTCGAGCGACACGTAATCATCCACCGTGACGGATTTCCCGGCACCTGCCAGCACGCGCCCGAGCGGGGACCCGGAATCCAGTCCCGGGCACCCGCCCTCGCGCGCGAGTTCGCTCGCGCGCTCCAGCAGCGCGATCAGCACCGCCTCGCCCGAGGCGACCGCCTTGTGGAAGTACACCTGGCGGTACATGTGGTAGCGCGACTGGAGATACTTCTCGACGGGGAGCAGGCCCTTGGCCGGGACAAACACGCGCTCGCCGTCGTCGCTGACGCGCAGCATCATGATCAGGCGCTCGAGGTCGAACACGCCGTACTTCACCCCGGTCATGAGGCTGTCGCGGATGAGGTAGTCGAACCGGTCGGCGTCGAGTTGGCTGCTGACGATGTACTTGAGCCATGCGGGCTTGACGTGGCCGCGCAACACGTCGGCGACCTTGCGCGGGAAGCCCTTGTGCACGGTCGCCAACGCCGCGTGGATCTCGGTCCCCTCGTCGAGGATGATGCGCCGCGTCCATGCCTCGTGATGGTCGTCGAACCAATGCTCGATGACGTGGCTGAACGGCCCGTGGCCGAGGTCGTGCAGCAGCCCCGCGCACTTCACGGCGAGCAGCGTGTCCTCGTCGACGTTCCACCCGTGAACCAGGCGCCCGAGCATCCGCCGCGTCAGGTGCATGACGCCCACGCTGTGGGGAAAGCGGCTGTGCTCGCATCCATGATAGGCGAAGTGGGCCATGCCCATCTGTCGAATCGCGCGCAGGCGCTGGAACTCGCGCGTGTCCATGAGTTGCCACAACAGGCGGTCGTCGCGCTGGTCGAGATCGAACTCGATCAGGTCGTGCACGGTGTCGCGCAGCAGCTTTTCGCGCCGTCTCATCGCGCTGCCTCCTGGAAAATCGACAGGCGCGCCGCGCCGAAGATGCCCGCGCCGCCGTCACCCGTCAGGACACGCGCGGCGGCTTGCGCCACCACCCGATGAAATCCAAGGCCGTAGCCGGTGAAGCCGCCCGCGTACCGCACGCGATCGCCCGTCGCGGGCACCGAGCCGAGGAACGGCACGCCGTCGGGCGAGAAGCCCATGACGCCGGACCATTGGTGTTCGACGGTGAAGGAGTCGCCATCGAGCAGCTTGGGAACGAGCGTGTCGCGCAGGTACGCGAGGGACTCGGCCTGTGGCGCGAGATCGAGCAGGTCTTCCTCGCGACCGCGAGCGTGGTTGCGTGCGCCTCCCACGATGAGGCGCCCATCGGGGAGC
>CAYTRP010000371.1:0-4106 GCA_964440195.1 uncultured Candidatus Sumerlaeota bacterium | reverse complement strand
TAGCCGGGGGTTGACGCGCGTCGGTTTTTTTGACGCGCGTCAACCCCCGGTTAGAGCACCTCAAATTTCTACCGCAAAGCGGTTGCGTAAGGGTTCCACCGGAATGTCTTGCGGCAAGCCCACCGCGCTTTACGCAACCGCTTCGCGGTAGGGGTGTTCGTGTTCGCCAACCCCGGGTAGCGCCCCTCGATAAAGCTCGAGGTGCGCAACCCGGGGCTAAGTTACGGAATCCCGTTCGGGATTCATTGGAATGACGGCGCTTATGGGGCCAAAACCATTGAACGGCATTGCCGAGGGCGGCTGGGCCACATGACGGGTGGGTAATTGCCAGCACAGCGTTGATGGCCGGGGCGCACTTGCCCCTTCATGCTTCATACTTTATATTTTATACTTCACACTTTATCCTTTTCTAATAGCTGTACTGGTCCAGCTTCACCTTGCCTCGGAAGATGTAGTAGATCGCGAACGTGTAGGCCACGACCACCGGCATGCCGAGCAGCGCGATGATGAGCATGATGCCCAGCGTCTTCTGGCTCGAGGCCGCGTTGTAGATCGTCAGGTTGTACGCCGGGTCGATGGACGACACGATCATGTTGGGGAACACGCCCGCGCCGAACAGGAAGAACAACGCCGCGATCGTGCAGCACGAGCTGATGAACGCGCGCGCCTCGAATCCCTTGTACAGCGCGCGCGGGATGTTCGCGATGGCCAGCACGTTGAGCACCACCACGCCCCACAGCCACGGGAACTCCTTGAAGTTCGCCACCATCGACGGCACCAGCACCAGCGTCGCCATCGTCGTGAACACGTACATGATCATGAAGAACGCGAACGTGCGGGGCAGCCACGTCCTCACGCGCGCCTGCAGCTCGCCCTCGGTCTTCATGTAGAGGTAAACCGACCCGTGCATCATGAAGAGGGACACCGCGAAGACGCCGACCAGCAGCGCATAAGGGCTCAGCATCTCGAGCAACCCGCCGACGTGCTCCATGTCCGCGCCGATCGGCATCCCGAGCACCATGTTGCCCAGCGCCACGCCGAACAAGAGCGACGCCACCGTGCTCGACACGCAGAAGGCCACGTCCCAGACGCCGCGCCAGGCCTGCGAGTGGACCTTGCCGCGGAACTCGAGCGCGCACGCCCGGAAGATCAGCATGAAGACCAGAATCATGAAAGGCAGGTAAAATGCCGAGAACGCCGTCGCATAGGCGTGGGGGAATGCCGCGAACAGCGCGCCGCCCCCCGTCACCAGCCACACCTCGTTGCCGTCCCACACGGGGCCGATGGAGTTCATCATCGTGCGCCGTTCCTTCTCGCCCCGGGCGAACAGGTGCAGCGTGCCCACGCCCAGGTCGAACCCGTCGAGCACCGTGTATCCAATCAACAGCACGCCCAGGAGCACGAACCAGATCAGGTTGAGATCGAACAGCCCGCTCATGTCTCGTCTCCCGTCATGGTGTACTGGCTCTTGCCGCGACGGCTGATGGCATCCAGCAGGTCCTCCGCCTCGCCGTCGGGCCGGGGGGTGATGTGATCCAGATGCGGCCCCTCCTTGATCTTGCGGTCGAGCACGTACACAAAGAGGCTGAAGAGCAGCGCGTAGATCAGGAGGAACATCACCAGCGACACGGCCACCTCCCAGCCCTCCACGCTCTTGGAGGCGGCAACCTCCGTGCGCAGCAGGCCATACACCACCCAGGGCTGGCGGCCCACCTCGGCGGTGATCCAACCAAGGTGATTCGCGAGGAACGGCAGCGGCGCCGACCACACGAACACCCACATCAACCACCGCGTCTCGAACAGGCTTCCGCGCCACAGCTTGAAGCACGCCAGCAGCGTCAGCAGGATGAAGAACATCCCCATGCCCACCATCAAGTGGTACGCCTGGAACGTGATCCACACCGGCGGGCGGTCGCGCGGCTCGAAGGCGTCGAGCCCCGTCACCCGCGCGTTGAAGTCCCAGTGCGCGAGGAAGCTGAGCATCCCCGGCACGGCGACACCCCATTTCACTCTCTCCTCCGACGTGTTTGGCCAACCGAACAGATAGATCGGCGCGTTGGCCCGCGTCTCGAACAGGCCCTCCATCGCCGCCAGCTTCGCGGGCTGGTGCTCCGCGACGATCTCGGCGCTGCGGCTTCCCAGGTACGCCTGCGTCAGGCTCGCGACCGTCCCGGCCAGCAGCGCCAGCACGAAGCAGCGCCGCGCAAAGTCGAGGTGCCTTTGCTTCAGGATGTACCACGCGCAGATGCTCATCACGACGAACGCCCCGACGATGTAGCACCCCACCAGCACGTGCGCCAGGCGCACCATGCTCGACGGATTGAACACCATCTCCCAGAAATTCGTGATCTCCGCACGAATGAACATCCCGTCAACCAGCGCCGGGTTGTGCACGTACTCCGTCGGCACGGGATACTCCACCAATGGATTCAAGGGATCGCGCCCGACGAGGCGAAATCCCGCCGGGGTTTGCTGCCAACTGTTCGCCACCACGATCCACACCGCCGAGAACATCGAGCCGAGCGCGACCATGATCGTGCTGAAAAAGTGCATCCCCTTCGACACCTTGTCCCACCCAAAGACCATCACGGCGAGGAAGCCCGACTCGAGGAAGAACGCGAAGATCCCCTCGGCGGCCAGCGCCGACCCGAACACGTCGCCCACAAACCGCGAATACGTCGCCCAGTTCGTCCCGAACTGGAACTCGAGCACGATCCCCGACGCCACGCCCATCGCGAACGTCAGCGCGAAAACCTTCACCCAGAACTTCGTCATGGCCTCGTAGATCGGATTGCCGGTGCGCAGGTACATGCCCTGCATGATCACGAGCAACACCCCGAGACCGATGCTGAGCGGCGGGAAGATGTAATGAAACGCGGCGGTGAAGGCGAACTGAATGCGGGAAAGCAGGACGGGATCGAGCGATTCCATGGCGCGCGGCGTCACCTCGGGAGATAGGGAGCGTGGGAGGCCCCTCCAAATGCGACAAAGAAGCGTCTGGCTATCCGCTTAGGGGGCGCAAGAGTTTTTCCCAATATAGATCCGGGTTGTCGGATATTGGATTTCATGACAACTCTTGCGTGCGATCCGGCGGTGCGCCAGTCTCTCGCCAAAGAACGGGATACGTCATTATGCAACCTAAGTCCACCAGCCTCCCTTCTCCCGGCCAACTTCTCCCTCTGGAGCAACTGGGCGATTTTTGCCGTCGCCACGGGATTCTTCGGCTCGCGCTCTTCGGCTCAGCGTTGACCGAGAGCTTTGGCGACGAAAGCGACCTGGACTTTCTGGCCGAATGGGCTCCCGGCGCCCAGCTTTCGCTCTACGATCTTGTCCGCATCGAGAGCGAACTCGCACGGATGCTCGGTCGCCGCGTCGATCTCGTTGACCGGCTCGCCATCGAACAATCCCCCAATTGGCTTCTGCGCCGCGCCATCCTTGACGAGGCAGTCACCGTCTATGAAGCCGCGTGAGGATGGGATCGCGCCGCGCGAGAGGCACTGGACTTTGCCGCGGGCATGACCTTCGATGACTTCCGCGCCAGTTCGATGGTTCAGAGCGCCGTCCTCTACAAAATCCTGATCATCGGTGAAGCAACCAAACGCCTCTCCGTTGGTTTTCGAGCCAACCATCCTTCCATCCCATGGGCGGAAATGGCCGGTGCACGCGACCGCTTGATTCATGGCTACGATCGGGTTCGCGTTGAGTTGGTGTGGGCGATGGTGCAGGAGCATATACCGAGACTTGTGAGAGAGCTCGCTCCAATATTACCCCAACACTTTGATGAATAATCCTCGTGAAGGTGCTGCAATCAATTCTGTGTGAAGGCCAACGCTGGCAGATTGAATCCACGCAAGAGCGAACCCATGAGTACCTGTTCCATCACCCCCGGTCCCACGATTCGGCGCGACGAGGCAATGGAGGAAGTCTGGACGATCAAGGAGCGCCTGTGGGGCGAGGTGCCCCACTTGCCCACCGCCGACGCCGTCCGAGAGCGCGCCCGCCGCGCCGCCGACCTGCGAGTTTGGGAGCAAATCACGACCGAGTTCGACGTCGATATCTTCTGCGGCCTCTTCCTCGAGGTCGAAGCCGCGGTTCCAGTCCTCGAG
>CAYTRP010000370.1:0-4122 GCA_964440195.1 uncultured Candidatus Sumerlaeota bacterium | reverse complement strand
CAGAGGATCCCTTCTTCAAGGATCCCGCCAAGGTGATTGGCCATGAGGTGGCCCAATCCCTCGCCGCGCCTTCCCACGCCTCTCCCAAGAGTTCCGGCGAGCATGAGGTGATCCACGACGGCTTCACCGCCGAGGCTCCGAACATGGTCGAGCCCGCCGCCTACGACGCCGCGTCCTACGGTGCCCAGGCCAAGAAGGTCCTGAGCGGTCCCTCCTCGCGCGACGGGATCAACGCCAGCGACCTCGACGCGATCTATGCGCGGCGCCAAAGGGAGGAGCCCCTTACGATCAGGGAGGGGCCGCCTCGCCGCGTTTTTTCCGTCTGGGACATTCCGGGCTTTGGCCTGCTGGTCAAGCTCGTCGTCCTCGCGCTCTTCGCCATGGTCTTGTTCATGATCCAGATCAACATCGTTGACGAGGATGGAGTGGACACATCCCTCCCCTTGCCCATGTGGGTCTACACCCAGGCCACCATGTCCACCGAGCAGCATATGATGCAGAGCATCGACCCGAGCGAGCGGCAGTTTGTCCTGACCACGCATCGCATCAAGCGCATCGCCGCCTCGGCTTCGCACTATGAGCTGACGTCGGGCCGGCCTCCCCGCTCGGTGTTTGACCTGTTGGACGAAAACCTCGTGCTCCCCTCGCGCATCAACGACGGGTGGGGGAACAACTTCCGCATCGAGGTCCTCAACGACGTCATCGTGGTCCGTTCCGCCGGAAAGGATCGCGCCTTTCAAACCGACGACGACATCACCTTCATGGGCGACGCCTCGATCACCTACTCGGAGATGCACTACGGGCATCAGGATTCGCTCGATCGCAACGCCCGCATGGGCTTCTGACCATTCGCCGATGGTTTGCCCCTCGGTTTTGTGTTGGCCACCGGGGGGCACCCCCCTCACCTAACCGGCTCCGGCAGGACGCCGGAGGCCCATCCGTTCATTTTCCAGGGAGTCCCCATGGCTGCCACACCCCTCACACTCGATACCATTGTTTCGCTGTGCAAACGGCGGGGGATCATCTATCCCGGGTCCGAGATCTACGGAGGTCTCCAGGGGACGTTTGACTACGGCCCCGTTGGCGTGGAGCTGAAGCGCAATGTCAAGGCCGCCTGGTGGCGCTGCGTCGTGCAGGAGCGCTTCGACGTCGAGGGCATCGACGCCGCGCTGCTCATGCACCCCCAGACATGGAAGGCGAGCGGCCACGTGGATGGCTTTGTGGACCCGCTGTGCGACACGCTCAGGCCGGCCCGCAAGCGCTACCGCGCGGACCACATCGAGCCGATGGAGTGCACCGCGTTTCAGGTGATCGATGTCACGGAGGAGCCGCCGAAGGAGATTCCCGGCGGCGAGATCTGGGCGCCCACCAAGAAGCGCGCGAAGGAAATCTACGGCCAGTGGTGGGAAAAGCACCTCGGGCTGGAAGGGCACCGCGTCAAGTTGGAGGAAGTGGCCGGCAGCACGCAGGTCGGCCGATTCAGCCCCGACGACGGCGGCAAGCTGACAGAGCCCCGCATGTTCAACCTGATGCTTTCCACCGTCCTTGGCCCCGTCGAGGAGACGGGAGCGCGGGTTTACCTGCGCCCCGAAACGGCGCAGGGCATTTTCGTCAACTTCGACAACGTCAAGACGACGGCCCGCCGGAAACTTGCTTTCGGAATTGCACAGCAGGGAAAGTCCTTCCGGAACGAGATCACGCCGCGCAACTTCATCTTCCGGACGCGCGAGTTCGAGCAGATGGAGATGGAGTTCTTCTGCAAGCCCGAATCCTGCTGCAAGCCTGGCGAGCGGACGGACATGGAGTGGTACGAGTATTGGCGCGACGAGCGCTTCGCGTGGTACACGCGCTATGGCATCCGGAAGGAAAACCTGCGCCTGCGCGACCACGAATCCGACGAGTTGGCCCACTACGCGCGCGCCTGCTGCGATGTAGAATATCTTTTCCCCATCGGGTGGCAGGAGCTGGAGGGCATTGCCCATCGCGGGGATTTCGACCTGCGCCAGCACCAGGAACACAGCGGACGCGACCTGCGTTACTTCGACAGCGAGCGCAACGAGCACTATCTCCCCTGCGTGGTTGAACCGGCGGCGGGCGCGGACCGGACGACGCTGGCGTTCCTCTGCGATGCCTACCGCGAGGAAATCGTGCGCAAGGGCGAGGAAGGCGAGGACGGCGGCAAGGAATCGCGCCGCGTGGTCCTTGCGCTCCATCCGCACCTCGCCCCGATCAAGGCCGCCGTCCTGCCGCTGCTGCAAAACCGCGACGACCTTGTCGAGATGGCGCGCAAGCTCGCCTCTGATCTCAAGGGCAGCATGGTCGCCACGTACGACGACACGGGTGGCATTGGGAAGCTCTATCGTCGGCAGGATGAAATCGGAACGCCTTACTGTGTCACGGTGGATGTCGAGTCGCTGGGCGATGGCGCCGTCACGATCCGCGACCGGGACACGATGGCCCAGGAGCGCGTCGCGGCGGAGAAGGTGAAGGGGTGGCTGGTGGAGAAAATGAAGCTGTGATTTCAAGAAAGTAACATGGGCATCCTGCCAATGACCGGCCAGCGCCATCGCCGCCAGTTGGCTCCGGTCGGGAGGAAATCTGGAGAGCGAAAAGCCATCACGGGCAAGATGCCCGGTCACTTTGAACGGATTGCCTTGTCTTGACTGGCTTGTCTCGATATTCCTTGACGAGAGCATTCCAACACTCTTCAGGAGGGTTGGAAATGATGCGCCTGTTCCTGTTCGCGCTGCTTGCTTTCACCGCGTCCATTGCGGTTGGCGGAGACGAGCCTGTGAAATATACCAATCCCGTCGTCCAAAAGGATTGGCCCGATCCCGGGGTGATTGCCTTGCAGGACGAGGCGACCGGTGAGCGTGTGTTCTATCTTGTTTCCACGGGCGGGACGTTCCCCATCCGCCGCTCGACGAACCTGATCGACTGGGAGGAAACCGGCGCCGAGGTGATGTCGCAGGGCAAGGCACCCTGGGCACCCAACGGTCACCGCAACTGGGCGCCAGAACTGCATCGCGTGGGCGACCGGTTTGTCGCCTACTACACCTCCTCCGATCACCGCCGAGATGCCCGGCGGGAAGATCCCCTCGCGATTGGGGCCGCCTGGGCCGAGAACATGCTCGGGCCGTACCATCATCTGGAGGAGCCGCTCGTTCCCGCCGGGCCGCACGGAACCATTGACGCCACCTACTTCAGCGAGGGCGGCGGTCATTGGCTCTACTGGAAGACAGACGGGAACTGTTGTGGCGAGCGCACCGACATCCTGGCGCGGGAACTCGCGCCGGATGGGTTGTCGTTCCTGGAGGATTCGGAGCCGCAATTGATTCTGTCCCCGGACCGGGATTGGGAGCACAATCTGATCGAGGGGCCGTGGCTGATCCGCCGTGGCGAATGGGCTTATCTCTTTTACAGTGCCGGAAGCTATGTGACGAACTACCGCAACGGCGTGGCGCGAGCGCGTTCACCGCTGGGGCCGTTCGAGAAGCTCGCGGAGCCTTGGTTGATGGGAAGCGAGCAAGTCCGAGCGCCGGGTCACGGCACCATCCTCGAGGTGGATGGCCAAACCGTCTACATTCATCACGGTCGCAGTCCCGGTGTCCGCGGCGCCCGCTACCTTTTCCTGACACCCATTGCCTGGCGCGAGGATTGGCCATGGGTTGAGGGCACCGTTGTTCCTTCATCCGGCGCTTTGCCGTGGCGCTTGCAGCCCGGCGACACGCCCTGACTATTCTTCGACTTCCATCACCACGCGGAATCCCCGATTGTTCACGCGGAAGTCGTTGCGGCTTCGCCCGCGGTTGGCACTGCGGGCCGTTCCCGGGCCCGGATACCATGAGCCGCCGCGCCGAATGTGGTACTCGCCTTCGCTGGCGCCTTTCGGATCAATCACATGGCCACCCGGATGCGGGCCCGGATAGAGGTCCGAGCACCACTCCCAGACGTTGCCATGCATGTCGTAAAGTCCCCATGGGTTGGGCTCGAATGACGCCACCGGCGAGGTGTAAACGTATCCATCCTCAAACGGAAAATCCGCCTCGCGTCCGTCGTTGAGCACACGTGCGGCTGTCAGATCGAAGAAGTTCGCCCGACCCGCGCCGTCCTCGCCTCTAT
>CAYTRP010000369.1:1771-4131 GCA_964440195.1 uncultured Candidatus Sumerlaeota bacterium | reverse complement strand
TGGAGATCGAAAGGGAATTGGCTCCTTCCTCGCCGGTGCCGGAAAGCACGACCATCGCGCCCTCGCCATCGGCGGCCCGCGCGTTCCCCGCGAAATGCAAGGCGGACCCGCCGTCTTCGGCGTCCACCCAGACGAGTTTCCCCGCATCGCCGGACTCAAAGGTTGCGGCGTATCCGGACTCGGACTGACTGCGCGGATGAAGATGTTGGAGTTCGACGATCCCGGCCCCGGAGAGGCTTACCGCTATTGCCATGACGGCGCAGAGTATCAACGCGCGGCGCGTCCTCATTGGGCGGCCTCCTTCGCGGGCATGGGCGCCATCAGCCACGCAAGGTTGAACTCGTAGTGCAGGCCACTACTGATGACGTGGATGATGCCATGAACATCCTGCGTGCTGGAAAGATAACCGAGGGGTTCGGCATTCTCGTCGTCGATGACGAAACGCTTCGTCCATCCGTGGCCGTAATGTTCCTGTTCCTCGCCGCCCGGAGTGACAAGCTTGCGAACGGGCCATGTGCGGCCATCGTCAAACGAGAGCGCGGCGAACAATCCATGCACGGTCCTTTCCACGCCATCGGCATCCTTCATGACCATGCCGTCCGAGGTAAGTTCCCGCGTGCGTTCCTCGCCAAGGACGAACGTCCCCATGCGCTGGATGCGGTCCGTGAAGCCCAGATAGAGGATGGGGCCTTCCTTCAAGCGCAGCAGATTTGGGCGTTGCCCGCCATGCACGGGAGGAAAAGGACTGGCGGAATAATCCCACGACCAACCCATGTTGATGGACCGGCTGAACGGGGCATGGCCATCGATGTTTCGGCCACGCCCCACCGCCAGAAGGGTGCCATCGCCCAACTGGACAAAGGCCGCATGAATGCCCGCGATGCGTGATCCCGAGCGCGTTCCCTCCGGCATTCGCTGACGGCGCCCCTCGGCGGGCATCTCCCATGTCTCGCCGTTGTCGCGACTGATGAGGAGTTCCGTCGTGGTGTCCGATCCATCCAACGGAATGACGATAAAGCCCTCGCGCGTGCGAAGGGCGGACTCCACAACGCCCATGGGAGGACGCCGCTCCGACTTGATGAAGCGCGGCTCCGACCAGGTTGCGCCGTGATCGTGGGATGCGCGCATGATGGTGGCGAGTCCCTGCCATCCCGCCACGCCGGTTCCATTGAAGTAATACAGCGTCCCGTCGGGATCGCGCATCAGCGCCGAGGCGTGATCGTTGCGGTCGGGGACGTCGAAAAAAAGCGAGGCGGGTTCCCATTCGTCGGCCCCACGACGCAGACGCGACGCGACGATGGTCAGCTCCGGACTCCATTCCCGTCCTGTCGAGTACCAGACGGCGATCAGGTCGCCGTTCAGACAATCGATCAGCGCGGGACAATGATTGTGGAAGGAGAAGAGAGGGCCCCAAGAATCCGCTGGAATCTTGACAAAGGGGCGCGGCCCGGCAAAGTGCGGCGTATCGCCCTTGCTCACGGGCGCGACGATTTCCTGTGAGACATCGCGGAAGAAAACGGGCGGCTCTTCGGTGGGAAGAGTTGCCGTCTCCGGCATCGACGCCTGCACCACGCGGAAACCAATGAGCCATGAACGATCGTCGGGAAGAGCGCCGGAGCGATTGGCGGAGCGAAGGTAATGCGGATCGGTGTTGTGGCTGCCGCCGCGCGTGACGCGGACAATGCCGCTCGCGCGTCCCATGGGATCGGTCTGTCGCCCGGCTGCATACGGCCCATACCAGTCGAGGCACCACTCCTCCACGTTGCCGTGCATGTCATGCAGGCCGAAAGGATTCGGCTCGCTCGCACCGGCCTTCAGGGAAACAAATTCGTCGTGATCGTAAAGCCAGTCGTCATAGCCCACCTGCGAGCGCATCATCGACTCGCGCAATTCCTCGCCGGACCAATAAGGCGTTGTCGTTCCCGCGCGGCAGGCGTATTCCCATTCCGCTTCCGTTGGCAGACGATAGGGGATTCCTTCCTTCCCGCTCAACCAATCGCAGAAAGCCACCGCCTCGTGCCAGGTGACGAAGATCGCCGCGTCGCCGTCTTCCTTCGACCACTTCGATTCCTCGCGGAAACGGCGGTGCGATGGCTTGAAGGCTTCAAACTGCGCATTGGTCACTTCCGTGCTCGCCATATAAAATGGCAGGCTGATTTCGACTTCATGCACCGGTGCTTCATCCCAGTCGCCGCCCGTTTCCACGAATCCGCCCGGTTCCTCGCCCATCCGGAACGTTCCGGCGGGAATCGGCACCATTTCCATCCCGAGCGAATTGACGAAGGATTCGCGCTCTTCCGGGACACCCAACGCCGATGCCGCGAGAAGCAATGCCGCCATGCCAAGACCGAACTTTCCTA
>CAYTRP010000369.1:0-1761 GCA_964440195.1 uncultured Candidatus Sumerlaeota bacterium | reverse complement strand
CCCTTCCCATCCCGTGTCGGGGATGTCGTATTCCGAGTTCGCGACAAGCCAT
The DNA here is from genome assembly GCA_964440195.1 of uncultured Candidatus Sumerlaeota bacterium. Classification (GTDB taxonomy): domain Bacteria; phylum Sumerlaeota; class Sumerlaeia; order SLMS01; family JAHLLQ01; genus CAYTRP01. The sequence continues at coordinate 1,709 of CAYTRP010000369.1, read as the reverse complement.
TTGAAATTGAACCGGTAGTGGAGTTTGCTCGAAACGAGATGAATGACACCGTCCGGTCCCTGCGCCGCGCTAAGGTAGCCCTTTGGCTCCGCGCGTGTCGCGGTCATTATGAACGGTCCCGTCCAGGCGCCGCCATCGTACTGCCGCGACGGTTCGCCGGGCGCGATGGCGGTGATCAGCTTCTTCACCGGCCAGGTCTCGCCATCGTTCCAACTCAAGGCGCCGTAGAGACCGAAACCGTTGATCTCCTCGCCGTTGAAATTCAACATGGGCAATGTGCGCAGCGGAGCCGAACCGGGCCGCGAATCGGTGAAGGAGAAAAACAGAAGGGGTCCTTCCTTGAGGCGGATCATCGTGGCGCGTTGGCCATAGCTGATGTCGGGGAACTCCGAATGCGCGTAATGCCACGTCAGTCCGCCGTCGGAAGACACACTGCGCGGCATGACAGGGATGGGCGAGTCGCTCAACCTGCCGAATGCCAGAACGTCGCCATTCGCCAACGGCGCCATCGCCGCGTGAATGCCCCAGATGAGGTTTCCACTGCCGCCGACAACAAAGGACGGAAGCGGCGCGTGGCGCGCGGGCGTTTCCCAGGATTCCCCCGCCGTGTCGCTGTAAAATGCCTGCGTATGACCACGCCAATCGAGTGGAAGGAGCAGCCGCCCGGACGAAAGCGGATGGATCGTGTTGACTGGCCCGCTCTGTCCTCCCCTGCCGCTGATTTCCTGCACCGTCGTCCATGTGGCGCCTTGATCGTCCGAGCAGGAAAGAAGCGTGCCCATGTCGTTCCACGAAAGCGATCCATAGGCATTTGCCCAATAGAGCCGCCCGCTGGCGGGTTCCTTCCAAAGCAATGGCGCGTGATCGTTGCGATCCGGGCCGTCGAAGAACAGCGACGCCTCGTCCCACTCGTCGGCACCATGACGCAACCTGCTCGCCGCGACACTCAAGGCGCGTCCCGCCTCCAGCACGCCCGCGCCGTCGGTCTGGTTGCTGTACCAAAGCGCGATCACATCGCCGTTGTCGGCGACCTGAATGGCGGGGTTGTGGTTGTGTTCCGAGTAGAGCGGGCCGTGGGAGTTGGAAGGAATGCGCACGAAAGTCAGCGGCCCTTCAAAGTACGGTTCCGTTGGATCTGGCCCCAAGGCGACATCGGGAGGTATCGTTTGCTCCACATTCGTGAAGAATTCGCCCAATGGCTCCACGGGTAGGGAAGGCGTGTCGGGATAATCGGCGGCGACGACGCGAAAGCCAAAGTTGACGTCGCGATCATGGGGAAAGGAACCCGCGCGGTTCGCGGAGCGCAGGAAGTAATCGTTGGTGTCCTTGCTACCACCCCGCAGCACTCGAAAAGTACCCGCATCGGGACCGGCCGGATCGGTTGATGCGATGGACGGATAGGGTCCATGCCAGTCGAGGCACCATTCCTCCACGTTGCCGTGCATTTCCTGAAATCCCCAGGGGTTCAGCGGCGTGGAGCCAACCGTCACGGGGCCGCGCGGGTATTCCCCCGGAAGCGTGTTGCCCGTGGAGAAGGCCGTTGTCGTGCCCGCGCGGGCGGCATACTCCCATTCCGCCTCCGTGGGAAGCCGGTAAGTGCGATCCTCGCGAACGGAGAGCCATTCGCAGAAGGCTTGTGCCTCGTGCCACGTCACCGAGGTGACGGGATGGTTGTCGCCGGAGAAAGGACCGCCCGATGCCGCGCGAAT
>CAYTRP010000368.1:0-4137 GCA_964440195.1 uncultured Candidatus Sumerlaeota bacterium | reverse complement strand
GCCGGCGGCCACATCCAGAGCCAGCAGTCGCGCGGACAGGTCAACGTGACGAACCCCGAGCGCGGCATCACGCGCGCCGACATCCGCCGCGCGCTGGACAAGGCCAACCTCGACCAGGTGCCCATGGAGCGCGAGATCATCCACACCATTCCCCAGCGGTTCCTGATCGATGATGGCATCGTGGCCAATCCCGAGGGATTCAGCTCGCGGTCGCTCGAGGTCGAGGTGCTGACCGTCACCGCCGCCGTGACCAGTGCCCAGAACATCGTGCGTGCGGTGCGCCAGGCCCATTACCGCGCAAGCGGCATCTTCCTCGAGCCCCTTGCCTCCAGCCAGGCGGTCCTTACCCCCGAGGAGAAGGACCTGGGCGTGGTCGTCATCGACATCGGCGGCGGCACCAGCGACCTCGCCATCTGGAGCGAGGGCGCCGTGCGCTACACCGGGGTGGTCCCCTATGGGGGCGATGCCATCACCGAGGACATCCGCCGCGGGCTCAAGATCAGCGTGTACGACGCCGAGAACCTCAAGAAGCGCCATGGCACCTGCCTGCCCGAGAGCGTGGCCGACGACGACATGATCGAGGTGCCCGTGGCGCTCACCAACGAGCGCCAACGCGTCAGCCGCCGGTTCCTGGCCGAGATCATCGAGAGCCGCCTTGCCGAGATCCTGCTGATGGTGCGCGAGCAGTGCGAGAAATGCGGCCAGCTCGACAAGGCCTGCGCGGGCGTCGTGCTCACCGGCGGCGGCGCCCTGCAAGCCGGCGCGGACCGCCTGACGGAGAAGCTCTTCAAGCGCCCCTGCAAGGTCGGCCGCCCCGGCGGACTCTCGGGCCTCAGCAGCATCGCCTCCTCGCCGATCTACTCGACGGCGGTGGGGCTGTTGTTCTACGGCCTCGCCCACGAGCAGGAGCTGTCGCTCACGGAAAAAAACATGTTCGAGCGCCTGATCCGGTTCTTCAAGAAGGCCATCGACTGGTATTGAGGGTCGGGCATCCCCCGCGCCCGGAAGACGCTTCGCCCGGGGGCCTGCGCCCTCATGCGGACGCTTGCAGGCGCGCGGCCGTGTCCTTGCTCAACATGCGCCGGTGCGCCCACTTGTCGAACAAGGGCTGCGCGATGACGCTCGACAGAATCAACGCCGTGCCGGTGTAGAACCCCCAGGACATGTGCTCCTCGACGCGAAAGACCAGCAGGGCCAGGAAGATCCCGTAGACCGGCTCCATGTTGACCGCGAGGTTCACGCTGAACGCCGACAGGCGACGCAGCAACTCGACCACCATGATGTAGGGGAACACGGTGCAGACGATGGCGAGCACCATCATCCACCCGACGTCGCCCCACGACATCGACCATTGGATCGCGCCCGTCGGGTTGAGCAGCGGGATGCCGGCATAGATCGGAAAGAACAACAGCGACGCCACGCATGCGCCGAACACCTGGTAAAAGCTGATCGCCAGCGCCGGGTGATGCGGCGTGAAGCGCGCGATGATGATCGTGAACAACGACCCGAGGATCGCCGCGCCAATGCCGAGCATCAGGCCCGTTGCATGCCGGAACTCGAAGCCGAAGATCAGCATGAGCCCGAAGATGGCGACGATGCCGAGCAGCACCTCGCGCCGCCGCACGCGCCCGCCGTTGATCATCGGCTCAAGGAACGATGTCAGCAGCGGCGTCAGCGAAATCCCCGCGAGGGCGATCGACGCACTGGCCACCTTTGCCGCGGCAAAGAAGCAGATCCAATGTCCCGCGATGACGGCGCCGCTCGCCAGCAGCGCCAGCGACGCCCCCAACGGAATCGATTCGCGCCGCCGGAACATGCCCCAGATGAGACCAATCCCCACCGAGGCGATCAGCGTGCGCCAAAACACCATCTCCACCGCCGGCAGCGTGATCAGCTTGCCGAGGATCGCCGTGAATCCCCACAGGAAAACGATGAAGTGCAGGCGGAAATAGTCGCGGAACACGCTTTGCTCCTCCGGCGGAGAGCAAGCGAACACCCGCACCCGGGAGCAACGCGGATTTGGGAATCCGCCGGGGCGACGGGAAAAATCACCCCGACTGTGCACATGGGGAAGGGCGCGCCAGCCCTATCGCCACTGGAAGCCGTAGAACAGGAACCGCGTCACCACGCGCATCGCCTCGCGCGTGCGCCACGCGTGCGTTTCACGCACGGGCCGGATCAGCAGGAATCCAAACGCCCGCATGATTCCCGACGCGAAGAACAACCAATGGAACGCCGTCCAATGGAAGCCGGCCACGGTGAACTCGGCCACCAGGAGCGCGTCGTAGAGAAACGCCGCCGCCACGCCCCCCACGAAGCCCGAGAACCCGAAGCACATCCCCAGCACGCCCATGAACACCATGCGCTTGTTCTCGGGCGCCGTCGCCAGGCCCAGGTTGAAGATGGCCGCGTTGATGGCGCTCCAGACGAGGGCGTCCACCACGCCCGAGATGTAGACGGGCCAATGATTGTCGGGCGTCGCGAGGATCCAGCACGTCGGCAGGACCACACCCGCCAGGAAGGTGTTGATCGCCAGCACCGGCTTGTTGCCAAGCCGGTCCGCGATGCGCCCCCACATCGGACCAAAGACGAGCGTCAACGACGACGCGATCGCGAACCAGATGGCGATCTCCGTGTACGTCATCCCAAGGTGCGTCAGGAAGTAAGGGAAGACGAGCACCGCGCCGAGCTGCACGCTCGCCTGCCAGTAGAGCGCGAAGCGCAGGAACTTGCGGAAGTTCCTGTCCTGGAAGGGAATCATCACCGCCTCGCGCAGCGTCACGCGGTGCGGCTCCCAGGGCGGCTCGTAATGCGTCGTGTAGAGGTAGATCCCGATCCCGGCGAAGATCACCGCCAGCAGGATGATGAACTGGTAGTTCCATGGTGCGGCGGTGTAGTCAAGGAACCGCCCGGCGACGAAGCTCGCCGTCAACGCCACCACCGAGCAGATCCCGTTGCGCAGCCCGAAGTACCGCCCACGGCGGTCGCGCGGGACGACGTCGCCCATCATCCCCTGCCAAAAGACACCCCCGCACGATTGCAGGATCGACGAGAGGAACAGAACCAGCAACAGGTAGCCCGGCAGGTGCCCGGCCGGCAGGTTCAGGATCGGCAGCAGCGCCGCGATCAACCACAACGAGCGGCCAAACGACGTCACCCAGACGAGGAACGTCTTCTTGGTCCTCACAAACTGCTGCAGCCACCCCGCGATGGGGTTGGCGCATTGCGCGAGCATCGGGACACTGCCCACCAATGCCACGTGCGAGGGCGTGCCGCCGATCGCCAGCATGTAACCGGTCAACACGGCGCCGGACGTCCAGTTGATGAAGACCGTCGTCGCGCACCCCTCCCAGATCGACATCCACAATGTGCGCTGGATGTGCGGCGGGACGGGTTCGTGTTCGTGCCCCGGGAGGGCCACGGGAACGCTGACGCGGGATTCGCTGGAGTGGTCGGCGGCGCTCACGACGGAAAGTCTTGGGAAGAAGGTGAAGCCCGGGCCAACCGGAATAAGACGCGAAACTCGCGGAGGCAGGACGGCCCGGCGACGGCATCAGACGCGCCGGGCGGTTCGGATTGAATGCCACGGCGCGCCAGGCGTAGGGAGTGCGGCAAGGGAGCGTGGCGCATGGGACTCGAAAGCCTGGACTGCAACAATTGCGGGGCGCCCATCGAGGTTCCCGAGGGCGTCCACTTCATGCGCTGCGGCCATTGCGGCTCGCGCCTCAAGGTCCACCGCGACGCCTCCGCCCATTACACCGAGGTGCTGGAGCGCATCGAGAAATCCACCCGCCAGCTCGAAGACGAGGTGCGCGGCCTGCGCCTGCAAAACGAGATCCGCGACCTCGACGAGGCGTGGCGCGCGAAGCGAGAGAGCCTCCTCGTCCGGCACAAGGACGGACGAGCCACCGAGCCATCGGCCGCCGGGAGTATCATTGGCGGGCTGGTGGGTCTTGTGGGAGCACTCGTCTGGATAAGCTCCGCCGTCTCGATGCAGGCACCGGCCATTTTTCCCCTCTTCGGCGTCGTGTTCGTCGTCCTGATCCTTGGTGGCATTGTTCACTCCGCCAGCAAGACGAATCAATACAGGGAAGCCGAAGCCCACTATCGGCGCGAGCGCCGGAAGCTCGAAGAGCG
>CAYTRP010000367.1:0-4160 GCA_964440195.1 uncultured Candidatus Sumerlaeota bacterium | reverse complement strand
CGGGACTCGACATCGACGCGCTGCGCATCGTCGCCGCCGGCGTGAACAAGCTGCGCGACAAGGACCGCGCCATCATCATCGTCACGCACTACCAGCGCCTGCTCAACCACATCGTGCCCGACTACGTTCATGTCCTCGTGGACGGCCGCATCGTGAAGACCGGCGACAAAGACCTCGCCCTTTCACTCGAAGAAACAGGCTACGCCTGGATCAACGGCGAACTCAAGAAAGCCGAAACGGCGGGTGTGTAAGGAAAAGGATAAAGGAGGAATTCCTCCATCACCTCTTTTCCCCCAACCCCCAGATCCCAACTCCCAACTCCCAACTCCCAGATCCCACCCCGGATTTCCCAACCATGACCACCATCGCAACAAAGCCTTCCGCCCTCCTCGAGGAAATCGGCATCCAGCGTGCCGCCGTCGATGAAGGGGCGGGGCTTGCCTGGCTCGCCAAGGCGCGCCGCGAGGCCCTCGCCCGTTTCCGCGAGCTGGGTCTGCCCACCACCGATCTGGAGGAATGGCGCTCCACCAGCATGGCGCGCCTGGCCGGGCACCCATGGAACGAATCGCCCATGGCGGAGAAGGTTCCGCCGTCGGCGATCGACGCGCTGCTCGACACCGATGGCGCCGCGGCGCTGCTCGTGTTCGTCGACGGACATTTCCTCCCCGGCCTCTCGCACGTGAATGGCGTGCAGGCGGGCGTGCGCGTGATGCCGCTGGCCGAGGCGGCCGCGAATCATGGAGACCTCGTGCGCGCGCATCTCGGCTCGCGCGCCAACATTGCCGCGCATCACTTCACGGCGCTCAACGGCGCCACCTGGCAGAACGGCGCGTTCGTGCAGGTCGATGGCGGCGTGACGGTCGGGCACCCGGTCCAACTGGTGTTCCTGTCGTCGTCGAGGAGCGCGGTGTATGCGGCAACGCGCAACCTCCTCGTCTTCGGCGCCAACAGCGAGGCGCGCCTCGTCGAGGTCCATGCGTCGCTCGACGGCACGAGCGCGCACTTCAACAACATCGTGACCGAGGCCATCGTTGGCCGCGACGCGCGCGTCGATCACTACCGCGTGCAGAACGAGAACACCGCCTCGACGCATGTGGCCGCGCTGTACGTCCGGCAGGACCGCCGGAGCAACTTCCGCTCGCACTCCTTCGACTTTGGCGCGGCGCTCTCGCGGCACACGATCCAGGCACTCCTCGACGGCGAAGCCAGCGAGGCGATCCTCAACGGGCTCTACATGCCCAGGGGCATCCAGCATCACGACACATGGATGTGGGTCGAGCACTGCCGGGAAAACATCCCCAGCCACGAGCTGTACAAGGGCATCCTCCAGGACGAGGCCACCGCCACGTTCACCGGCCGCATCTACGTCCACCAGGAAGCCCAGAAAACCGACGCGAAGCAGACCAACCAAAACCTGCTCCTCTCCGACAGCGCCCGCGTGAACACCAAGCCGCAGCTCGAGATCTACGCCGACGACGTGAAATGCACGCATGGCGCGACGGTCGGGCAGCTCGACATGCAGTCGCTGTTCTACCTGATGTCGCGCGGCGTGGCGCGCGAGGCGGCGCGCGAGCTTCTCGTGATCGCCTTTGCCGGCGAGGTGACCGAGGGGATTCGCGACGAACGCCTGCGCGGGCGCGTGCAGGCCATCCTGCAATCAAGGCTGCGCCCGTGATACGGAACGATGGCGTCGCGCATTCACCGGCCGTCGCGGGGGCGGAAGCCGCCGCCCCCGAGGCAGCCCCCGCGTTCGACGCGCGGCGCTGGCGCGCCGACTTCCCGATCCTCGACCAGAAGGTGAATGGCAAGCCGCTGGTCTACCTCGACAATGCGGCGAGCAGCCAGCACCCGCGCCAGGTCATCGATGCCGTCTCGGAATACTACCGCAAGGATCACTCCAACGTGCACCGCGGCGTGCACTCGCTGAGCCAGCGCGCGACGTTTGCCTACGAGCGCGCCCGCGCCAAGGTGCGCCGTTTCATCAACGCCTCCGGCGACAAGGAAATCGTCTTCACCCGCGGCGCGACGGAGGCCATCAACCTCGTCGCCGACAGCTACGGGCACGCCTTCCTCAAGGCGGGCGACGAGATCCTCGTCACCGCCATGGAACACCACGCCAACATCGTCCCCTGGCAGTTGCTCGGAGACAGGATCGGAACGAAGCTCGTGCCGATTCCCATGAACGACGCGGGCGAGCTGGACATGGAGGCATTTCATCGCCTGCTGACCGGCAAGGTGAAGTTCGTCTCGGTCGTGTGGGTGAGCAACGCCCTCGGCACGATCAACCCGGTCGAGGCCATCATCGCCGCCGCGCACGCCAAGGGAATCCCGGTGCTGCTCGACGCGGCCCAGGCCGTGCCGCACATGGCGGTGGACGTGCAAAAGCTCGATTGCGACTTCCTCGTCTTCTCCGGGCACAAGGTCTTCGCCCCGACGGGCATCGGCGTGTTGTACGGCAAGCGCGAGCTGCTCGAAAAAATGCCGCCGTGGCAGGGGGGCGGCGACATGATCGACCTCGTCACCTTCGACAAGACGACGTTCAACGTGCTCCCCTACAAGTTCGAGGCCGGCACGCCGCACATCGCGGGGGCCATCGGCCTTGGCGCGGCGATCGACTACGTCTCGCGCGTCGGGATGGATGCCATCGCGCGCCACGAGGCGTCGCTCCTTGACCATGCCACGCGCGAGGTGCGGAAGATCCCCGGCGTGCGCGTCGTCGGCACGGCGGCGAAAAAGGCCGGCGTGCTCTCCTTCCTCGTGGACGGGATGCACTCGCACACGGTGGGCGAGATCCTCGACAAGGAAGGCGTCGCCATCCGTGTCGGCCATCATTGCGCCCAACCGGTCATGCAACGCTTCGGCATCTCCTCGACGAGCCGCGCGTCGTTCGCCTTCTACAACACCCGCGAGGACGTGGACGCGTTCGTGGCCGCGCTGCGCAAGGCGATCCACTTCCGCCAGGGCGCCCAGGGCGCCGGCGCCGACCGCCTCCTGGGCGAGGGCATCGACGACACCCAGCGCCGCATCATCGAGGAGTTCTCCCGCCACGAGGACTGGGAGGACCGCTACCGCAGGATCATCGAGTTGGGCGGCCTCGTCCCGGACATTCCCGACGAGTACAAGATCGAGAAGTACCGCGTGCGCGGGTGCCAGTCCACCGTGTACCTCCACGCGAGCCTCAACGAGGAGGGTCGCGTCGTCTTTCGCGCCACGAGCGACGCGGAAATCGTGCGGGGGCTCATCGCCCTGCTGCTGCAACTGTATTCCAGGCGCAGCCCGGACGAGATCATCGCCACCGAACCACGCTTCATCAACGAAATCGGCCTCAGCGACAACCTCTCGCAGGGCCGCTCCAATGGCCTCGCCGCCATGATCGAGCAGATCAAGCTGTACGCCGTGGCATTCAAGGCCATGGCACGACTCAAGAAGTAGGACACTCCCATGGAAAACGCAAGGCTGCAGCGGCACAAGGAACTGCGCGAGAAGGTCGTCGAGGCGCTGCGCAACATTTACGACCCCGAGATCCCCGTGAACATCTACGACCTCGGCCTCGTGTACAACATCGAGTTCAACGACGGCGACGAGGCCAACGTGCGCATGACGCTCACCTCGCCGAACTGTCCCGTCGCCGAGTCCCTCCCCATGGAGGTCGAGCAGAAGACCGCCGCCGTTGAGGGCGTGACCAAGGCAAACATCCACATCGTCTGGGAGCCGCCCTGGACCCCCGAGATGATGTCGGAAGCGGCCAAGCTCGAACTCAACATGTTTTGAGCGCACAGGCCCCCTCGGAACATTCCCAACGTCCTCAGGGCGTTTTCAAGGGCGCGAGATCGAGGCGCGCGAGGCGGCGGTGACTGAGGCGTATTAGACCAATTTGCTGTTTTGTATATCCTTTTCCGGTATCGCTGGGCTTTGCCAACGGTTGATCCCGAAGGGTGCATCTTGACCTTGTTCCCGTCAGCGCGGCGAAAGGCATCGAATCGCCATCCGCAGCCAACTTCTTCAACTCAAAAACGGATTTTGAAGCACAGAGTTCACAGAGGACACGGAGAAAAAGAATGCGCGGGCCAGCAACGATTTGTTTCCTATCCCGTCCATCCCGTTATCCTGTCCTTTTTGTTTCTCCGCGAACCCTGTGCTGGCTTTTGTTTTTTCGTGGG
>CAYTRP010000366.1:0-4161 GCA_964440195.1 uncultured Candidatus Sumerlaeota bacterium | reverse complement strand
CAATTGGTGCATCAATACTACACGCACCACGCCGGACCGGACGCGGCCTCCGTCTTCACCGAAGCCACCTTCGCCATCGAACGCTGGCACCGCTCGTCGCCGGACGCGGAGGGATTGCTGGAGGAGGCAGAACAAATCCGCGCGGCCATTGAAACGGCGGCAGCGGTCGTGCCCATTCCCCTGCGCAATGGCTGGCGAATCCAACTCCTGCGCGAACGCGCGGCCCTCGATCTTTACTCGCTCCTGAAATTCCGCCAACAAGACGAACTCTATCAGGCAATCCTGTTCGATGTTGAACGCGCCCTTCAGGACACGCCCATCGACCCCAACACGCTGGTTGATCTGATCGCGCGGATCGATGTCGGCATTCACGCGGAAACCGCGCAAATGGCGGCTTTGCGGGCGGAAATCCAACAAATCGACAACGCGCTGAACGCCTCCATCGGCCTCCGTTTCGACACGTTCCACCGGCTCGACATCATCGACACCGCCGGATTGAAATGGCTCCGCGCGGGCATTGCCCACGCCCTCGCCGCCGGTTCCGACTCCGCCATTCGCGAACGCCTGCGTGAAGTGATCGAGTACGATTCACCATCGCATGTCGAGGTCTTCGCCGACCTCGGCACACCCGAGGGGAGGCAATTCCTCGCCCGCCCGCGTGGCGTGCGGCACTATTACGGCGAGGGCGACGACGCGCTGTCCCAACGGCCATCCCGCAGAAGCTACGTTTACACGCACGATGGCATCCGGACACTCGACCTGGTGTTCGATGGGCTCGACTCGTCAAGCGACCATGCCATGATCCTGACGCATCCCAACCCGGCGGCGCGCTTTTACAGCAAGGACAGCCCCAACCGATTCCGCGTGTTGGCGGGACCGGATGAGTTGCTCCTGGGAACCGTATCGCCCTCCGGCCCCGCGCATGGCGCCGAAGACTTCACGTTCACGATCCCCGCATCCGCGATCAAGGAAGGAATGTTGAAATTGAGGCTCGAAGCGGTCACGGGCCAATGCCGCTCCATCGCCGTCTCCGAAATCAGGTTGTATCGAGTTTCCAATTAGGGCGCGCCGCAAGCCGGCTCCCGCCGTCGATCCTGTTCCTTCCGAATGCGTCAACCGATTCGAGGCAGGGTTGGAGCCTGCGTCATCAGGTCCTCGATGATGGATTCGACCCTTGCGGTCTCCACCCGGGGCTTCAGGTAGTAATGCCTTTTCGCGGACTTCGGATCCCAGCGATTGGAGCCGTCGGCCTCGACGATATTGCCGCCCTTGTCCTCGATCTCCCACAGACCATCGTTGCCGGACATTTCTTCCAGGCGTGCGGCAAAGAGCACGGCGACCTGATCCCAACTGGGCCGGTTCCGGGGAACTCCATCGAAGTAAAGTTCATAGCCGAACCGCGTGGGGTTGTCCGGGGGGAGGGCTTCAAGCCTTTCTCCGGTCAATATCCCTTTCCCGAGTTCCTGTCCGACGAAATAGATCGGACCGGGCCATGTGTTGACGCATTCGGAAGCCGAACGGCCATCCTTGATGAAGTTGTATTCCCTTCCCTCCGGGTAATCGCCCCCCATGCAAACCCAGCACTTCAGTTTGCGGGCAACCAGTTCGCGGCCCGTCAGGCCGCTGATGTCGTCCGGTCCGCTTTCCAGCAACCAGCGCAATCCCGTCAGGAATCCAATGCTGACGAGAGTGATGGAGCCGTCGGGCTCCGCGGCAAGGAGACGGCGATACAGAGGCGTGGAATGCTCCGCTTCGTCGGGGCTCTTCAAGGACCCCGGAAATCGTTCGGCGATGGCGCGCGCGTACTTGGAACCCATGACAACCGTGTCCTGCCCGCCGACAAAGCCGATGGGAATATCCGGTCTTCCATGCCAGGCATTCAAGCTGCTCAGGCAAGGGGGGCTCCATGAATGGCCGCAGGAGACCACCATTCCGAGGAGTTCCACCTCGCCCCTGTCCGCAAGCGCGTGGGCGACGGCAATGGCGCCCACATCGTCGATGTCATATTCGATGTCGGTGTCGATGATCATCCTGACGGGTTGATGTCCGTTGGGATTCATTGATTTGGGAACCTTTCCTTGTGCCGCTCGATTGGCGGAATTGCTTGTGGGCTATGGTGTCTTTCCAACAGCAACCCGGAAGGGAGAGGCTGGGAGTCCGTCGCCGGAAATCAAAGTGGGTATCGCCGTGTCGTTCCATGCAAATCTGACTTCGACCGGTTCAAGGATGGCTTCGGAAAGGGTCAGAAGGACGTCGTCCTTCTCGATTGTCGCCTCGACGACATGCCAGCCCCCCTCCACGTCGCGGATTTCAAACAAATCCGGCGCCGCGCCATCGCGGGTTTTTAGACCCGATGAAGTGGCAAAGCGAACGCGGACGGTCCCGCCTTCCACGACACCATCGCGCGGCAAAGGGCCGTTGAGCGGGAGTCCTTCCACACCATGTTGCGCGGCGAGGGCAAAATGGGCGAGCCGCCGGCCAACCTCGCGCTTCCTGCGCGGATGAATGTCGCCGAGATCGGCGAAGTCGCTGATCGTGGCCATGGCCGTTCCGGGAACGGTCGCGGCCACACGGCGTTGCGCATCCTGAACATAAGGAAGACTGCCCGGGTTGTCGGCGTAGCGGAAGGGGGCGAGTTGCACGAAGTAGAAAGGGAGTGTCTCGTCGCGCCACGCCGCGCGCCAACCGGAGATGAGGTTATCCATCAGGACGGCGTAGAAGTCGCGGTCGTGGCGGTTGGATTCGCCCTGATAGAACAGGAAACCGCGAATGCCATAACCGGCGGCGGGCGCGACCATGGCATTGTACATGCCCGTCGGCGTCTGGCGGTTTTCGTGAATGGGATGCGATGGCCAGCGCGGCGGATTCGGGGCGATCCCCCCATGAGACACCACCGATTCCGCCCGCGCCAACCATTCCCCGGTCTCGGCCACGGCGATTGCCTTGCCGAGACGGTTGTTTTCATGCGCGCCGCGCACCCAATCCGCATAACCCGACAGGCGTTCGTCCGCCTCCAACGCGCTCATGGGAATCCACGGCGCGATCTGCGACCCGCCCCATGTCGAGTTGATGAGGCCGACGGGGACGTCGAGTTCCTCGTGCAACCTTCTGACAAAATGATAACCGACGGCCGTGAAATGAGAAAGCTGGTTGGTGTCCACCTCGACCCAACCCGCCGCCGACACGCCGTCGCGGTCGGGATGCGCGCGGAGAATGCGGTCAAACTTGAATTGCCGAATGGGAAAGGAGGCATTGCGAACGATCTCCAGTTCCTCATCGTACTCGTCCGTGTTGCGAACCGTCCATTCCATGTTCGATTGACCGCCGCAAAGCCAGACCTCCCCGAAGAGAATATCACTGAAGGTCAGCGTGACGCCGGAGCGCACGATCATCTCATGTGGCCCGCCCGCCGGAACGGGATCGAGGGTGACTTGCCAACGACCGGAGGCGTTCGCAACGGCGTCCCGCGATTGACCGGCGATTTCGACGGTGACCCGCGAGCCGGATTCCGCCCATCCCCAAACGGGAACGGCCGCGTCGCGCTGAAGAACCATGCGGTCGGAAAAAATCGGAGGCATGTGGATGTGCCCGGAGCGCGCCGACAGTTCCGAGGCGAGTTCGCCATCGGGCAGGAGACCCAGGGAGAAATCGCTCATCCAGCCCGCGAAGTACTGGCCGGTGGGTTTGCCGCCATCGCGCGAACGTTGCAGGCCGCCGATGGTCAAGTCGCCATCAAGGGCCGGAATTGCCGCGAGAGGGATGCGCCCGCGCTCGACGGTGCCCCCCACGTTCAGGATCGCGTTCGGGCCCGATTCGATACGCCCATCCCATTGCAGAGATATATCCACCCAACCGTCTTCCGGGCGGATCGCGCGGCTGGATCGCAGGACGCCGGAGGTTGTGTCATCCGCGAGTCGAAATCCCACATAGCCCGAATCGAGAAGGTACAGCATGTAGCCGATTTCCTCGGTCCCGCGTGTCCTGCGGGCGAGAGTGGCCAGCTTTGGCTCCTCGATCCGCAGGCGTATGAAGATCGACAGGGAGTCGGCCCCTTCCTCGCCGGTGCCGGAAAGCACGATCATCGCGCCCTCGCCATCGGTGGCCCGTGCGTTCCCCGCGAAATGCAAGGCGGACCCGCCGTCTTCGGCGTCCACCCAGACG
>CAYTRP010000365.1:0-4161 GCA_964440195.1 uncultured Candidatus Sumerlaeota bacterium | reverse complement strand
CAGCGATTCCACATGCGCCCGCGCCCAAGTCCAGTCGCCCCAGAAACACGCGCCAGGAACGACACGGAAATTGGGGAAGGTCCTGTCATATCTGTACCTTGACCCCGCTGCCTCCAACCCTGTCCCTCTCGGGGCCTGGTTGAATACCGCCCCGAAAATCTAACAATCCGGTCCCCGGGCGGACAATCTGGACTTCCACTTGCAGGTTGCACTTCCGCAAGATCAGTTTTGCGACAACTTGGCCCGAATACCCGGGAACACGGCACCCCTCCTGAATGTCTGACCCCGTGACACCCTCCGCCGGCACGGCCCTGCTCCGGGAAACCGAGGAGCAACTCGTCCGGCAAGCGCAGGAAGGCGACCAGGCCGCCCTCGAGGCGTTGCTTTCGGCCCATCAGGACCTCGTCTACCGCACCGCGCTTCGTCTCCTTGGGGGACGCGAGGAAGCCGCCTTTGAACTGGCCCAGGAGGTCCTCATCAGTGCGTTCCGCCACATTTCCCGCTTCCGGGGCGAGAGCCGCTTCAGCACCTGGCTGTATCGGATCACGTCCAACCTCGCCAAGAACCGCTTTGTGGTCGAGAACCGCGAGCGCGCCCGTTACACCAGCCTCGACACACCGCGGCGCACGGACAGCGACGACGCCCACCCACGGGATTGGGCGGATCGCTCGCCCGACATCCGCACGGCGGCAGCCGACCGCGAGAAGATGGCGCTGCTCCTCGCGCGTCTGGAGACCCTCGAACTTGAGTGGCGGGAGGTTCTCGTGCTGAGATTCTTCGAGGATCTTTCGTATGACGAGATTGCCGACGCCCTTGACGTGCCGGTCGGGACAGTCAAGTCCCGCCTGAACCGCGCGCGGCGCGCCCTGCGCGAGGCCATGGGCGACGTTTTGCAGGAAGGGATGCGATGAGCAGGGAGCGCTTCAATGACCTGGTCGAGGGCTACGCCCTGGGCGAACTCGATCCCGACGAGGCGCACGAGTTCCTCAAGCTCGTGCAGGACAACCACGACTGGGCCCGCGAAGCCCAGGAGACGCGTGAACTCGCACGGATCGCCCATTCGGTTCTCGCTCCTTCGGCCCCGGCGGGATTGCTGGCGGGTGCGCTGCGCGAGGTCCGGACTCGCAAGCAGGACCTCACCACCCCCGTCGTCGATGTGTTGCGGCCGTCGGCCGATGTGATCCTGATCCCCGGCCCCAACGGGACGATGCGCCGCATTCCCATCCACGGCCAACAGAAGTCGCGCGATTCCGGAGTCGTGGATCCCCACGAGGGGCGCCACCGGTTCCACGTCAATTGGACGTTCATGGCCACGGCGGCGGCGATCCTGGTCCTGGGTGGTCTCGTCGCGGTGGAGATCGGGCCGAATCTGGCCGGCCGGGACACAACGCCCGTGGCCCGCGCGGGGGAAGACCGCTATCTTGCCGAGTCAACCCGCTATGACATGGAAAACAATATCACGCGTGGCGAGAGGGCCGAGGTTGCACAGGCTGCCCCGATGGCGGATCCCCCTCCAGCGGCGGTGCCCGCCCACGACCCGCACGCGCTCTTGATGGTGGATTCCCGTGAGGCATCCGGCTCGACCGCCTCGGAGGAGGACGTCTATCGGGTCGCCCAAGACGCACAGGAGGCACCGCGCGGGAGGGATGTCGTTTCCGGTGATGCACCCATGGAAGTGGCGATGATCTCACCCGCGGCCGGGAGTGCCGCACGGAAGGTCGAGGCGCCAAAAGACATTGAAGACGATCGGGACGCCGCCAATCTGGCCGCCAGCGAGATCATCCCGCTGGATGCCACGTTCTTCGAACCGGAGATTGTCGGTGCCAGCGAGTTCGCTGAAGCGATGCCCGAGGTCGTCGAGGAAGAGCCCGACGAGCAGAAACTCTTCATGGCCCGCGTCTATGGGCGGACGGAAGCACCACCCGCCGAGAGCGCGGTGACCGAACAACTGGCTCAATCGGCCAATGTCGCGGCCGCCACTTCTTCACCGGTCGAAATTGCCGCCGATCCCGCCCCTCGGCAGCGCTTGTTGACCGCCACCGAAACGGATTTCCTGCTCGCGCAGGCAAAGATAGCCGGGGGCAACCTGGCCCAACCGCGCAGCGGCGGGGGCTTCGGGCCCCTGCCCATCCAAGAAGATGAGGAGGATGGCCGCCACGAGATCGCTCTCCAGTTCCCGGATCGTGCAGCCTATGATGTGTTCGTGACGCGTTTGCGCATCATGCCTCTCGACGATCTTGGGCAATCGCCGGCAGGCGATCGCGCGGTGGCCTCGGGTCGGGCCGCCTCCACGGGAGACGAGACTGATCGGCGGCAGAGGGGCGGGATCCTTGGCGGGTTTGGACAGCGTAACGGAGCCACGCCCGCACCCGTGACAGGTTTTGCCTCGACGCAGTCCGCGCCCGCCACACGCCCGGCCACGCAAGCCAATCCGGGGATCGTGGACAGCCCGGAGACCGGGTTGGGCACCGCAGCGGGGACCCCTGTCTTGCCGGAGGGTCTCGCCCTGGGCCAGCCCATCGACCTCGCGCTGTACCACTTCCATTTGACTACGGATCTCGAGACGGGAACCCTCCGTCTGATTCTGCGACCCGTACAGCCGGGCGAAGCACCCGGCGGTCCTCCATCGCCCCGCTCTTTCTCGCCGGCACCGGGATCCCGCCGCTAGACCCCCGCCGCCCCCGCAGGGAATGGATCGCACCGCACACTCCGGATTCCACGACCGCCAAGACCCCCCATGCCGCGTCCGGCCCAATGGATCTACACCGGCAAGCTTGCCCATCAGGACACCACGCAGCAGCGCATCATCGTTGCGAACTGCGACGACGGTGTGCCGCTGGGATGGATCCTGTGCTTTGGCGGCCGCAATTACTGGGAACCGGGCGACCACGTGGACGACCGTGGCGGCGCCATGGGCGAGCGCGATCGTTTCGAGACGCCGCTGGAAGTCGCCGAGGCCCGCCTACGCCAGGCACTCGACGCCGTTTCCGATTACGAGCCGATCTGGGTGTGGTTCGCGGGACTGGAACTGCTGCACCGCCGCCTGCTCGCGCGCGGCCAGCGCGGTTTTCTCCATATCGAGGCGGCCTGGATGATCTCCGATCCGCAGTTTCGGTCCACCGCGATTCAGGCGATCCCGTATGCGGAGAACCTGGTCAATCTGGTCTCGACGAATCGAGGGGCGGAGATTGTGCGGGCGGTCGGTCCTCTGGAACAGGTCTGCCCCTTCGTCCCCTATGGCCGGTTCGAGGACCGGTCGCGGTTTGCCGCGCTGCGGGGCAAGTCACAGGCTCCCCCGGCCGTGGAAGCCGTGACGCTGCTGGCGGGCACGCCACCGGGCGACATGCAGAAGTTTCACAAGCACGCGCTGGATCATTATGGAGAGATCTATTCCCGAATTGAGACTCTGCGCTACCCCGCTTTTCCCGAAGCGAAACGCCTGTCGGGGACGCAGTCCAGACCGGCCGATGGTGGCGGGGGGGGCGGGCTGATGGGTCGCCTGAAAGGGTTGCTTGGAAGGGGCGGCCGGTAGACAACTGACACAACTTGACTTGGTCTTGGCCGGGGTGGCGCCGTGCTCTTCCGCGCGGATTGATTCGGGCAACGAAGAGTTTCTATTCCCCCAGCGAATTGTCTTGAACCAGACACCCATTTCGTTGGAGGGTGCAAGTTATGCTGACTGTTTGAAGGGCACGGTTCTTGGGGAAGGAGAAACGTGCCGGGGACGGACAGCCGATGGGACGCGGTCCTGAATCCCTGACCGCACATGAGACCACAGGGGGAATCGGAAGATGGCAAATTATCAGGAGTTGTTCACCCGTCGGTTCGGGGGTGGAAAGAGAACCTACTACCTCGACGTGAAGCAGGACACCAACGGCGACAAGTACATCGTCATCAGCGAGAGCACGCGCAAGGACGGGGACCGCAAGATGCGCAACCGCGTCATGGTCTGGAAGGAAGATTTCCATGCCCTGTTCGAGTGCCTGCGTGAAATGAACGAGTTCCTGGGCGACGAAGTGGTCGCCTATGACGACGAGGAAGAGGAGGAAGAGGAACTTCCTGCCTATTAGGGCGACCGCCCTTGAAGAGGAAGTTCCCGCGGGCGACCCTCGAACCGATTGACCATCCCGGCCCCCTCGCGCATTGATGATGCTGTCGGGG
>CAYTRP010000364.1:0-4175 GCA_964440195.1 uncultured Candidatus Sumerlaeota bacterium | reverse complement strand
CACGGGATTGGTGGGGGGGGCGCGCGTCCCCAAGGACCATCCCGTGGTCCCGCCGTCTCCGGTTCGTGTCGTGACGTTCGTGATGCGCATCATCCGGAGCCTCCCGAGGGGGAAAGGGCGCCACCGCGCCGCTGTCCTGCCCAAGAAAGAGTCCCGCGCGCGGCGGATTCAACAGGAACCCACTAACCCTTCAACGCGCCGGACGTCATCCCGGAAACGATCCGCCTTTGGAAGAAATAAACGATCATGAGCAACGGCGCCGTGGCGAGAATCCCGCCCGCCATGATCTGCGGCCAGGGAATCTCGTACCTGGATTCGCCCGAGAATTGCGCCACCACGACGGGGACGGTACGCGCCGCTTCGTCGGCGGTGAAGCTCAGGGCAAACAGGTACTCATTCCACGCGCTGATCATCACGATCAGGCCCGTGGTCACCATGGCCGGCATGGCCAGCGGCAGGAGGATCATCCAAAGTGTCTGGATCGGGCCTGCCCCATCGACATAGGCCGCCTCCTCCAACTCCGCGGGGATCGACTGGAAGGTGCTCGTGAGGACCCACACCGTGAACGGCAACGTGAGCAGCAGATAGGAAAAGACCAAGGCGAGGCGGGTATTGTAAAGGCCCGCCGCCGTCACCATCTGGAAGAGCGAGCCCACCACCGCCAACTGGGGGAACATGGTCATTGCCAGGAGGGCATGGAGCATGACCCGGCGACCGGTGAATTCGAACCTCGCGAAGGCGTAGGCCCCCAGCGTCCCCACGAGCAACGCCAGACCCGTCGCCCCTGCCGCAACCAGGATCGAGTTCACAAAGGACTTCACGAAGATCGGGTTGCGAAAAACCTGGGCGTAGGCTTCGCCCGACGGTGGAAGGGGAAGGTAGGTGACCGGCAGGCTGCCCAATCGATTCTGGCCGGTCAGGCTGGTGGCGACGATCCAGTAAAAGGGAAACACGGTATAGACCACCAACAGGGCAAGGACCACCCCGAGGGCAACCCGCTGAAGCACCGTGGGGCGACGGACGTTCATCAAGGGGCCTCCCTTCGAAGAAGCCGGGTGGCGCCAAGCACCAGCGCGGCCACGAGCAGAAAGAGCATGACGCTGACCGCGCTGCCGTAGCCGAGGCGCGAAAACTCGAAGAGCTGCCGGTACGCGTAGGTGCCCAGTGACTCCGTCTGAAATCGCCCCTGGGTCATGACCCAGATGATGTCGAACACGCGCACCGCATCGAGCACCCGAAAGATCACCGTGACGAGAAGGACAGGCTTCAAGAGCGGAAGGCAAACCAGCCAAAACCGCTGCGAGAGGGACGCGCCATCGACCTCGGCGGCCTCATGGAGTTCCCGCGGGATGACCTGAAGCCCCGCCAGCAGGAGCAATGCGACGAAGGGTGTCGTCTTCCAGACGTCGGCCGCGATGATGCTGGCCATCGCCCATCCGCTGGCGCCGGTCCACGCGATCGGTTCACCGACGATTCCCAGCCGATAGAACAAGAGATCATTCACGACACCGTATTGGTCATGCAGCATCCAACTCCACATGCGGGCCGCGACGACGGTTGGCAGCGCCCACGGCAGGAGCATCATCGCCCGCAGCGTGCCCCTGCCCCGGATATTCGCGTCGATCACAAGGGCGATCACCATGCCGAGGACCAGCTCGATGCCGACACTGGTGAAGGTGAAAAAGAGCGTGTTGCGTGTCGCGTTCCAGAAGTCCCGCTCACCGAACAGTTCGACGAAGTTGGCGAGTCCCACCCACTCTCCCGGGTCCGGGTCGCCCGCCCACGTGTTGGTGAACGCGAGGGCAAAGGTGCGGTAGAGCGGAAAAAATCCCACGCCCACAAGGGCGGCCATGCAGGGGAACAGCAGCATCCACGGGAGAAGGACCCCTCTTCCGGCCTTCACCGCGCGAGGATCCGCTGGATCCGGGCCTCGGCGTCCGCAAGGGCGCGCTGGGCGCTCGAATCCTTGCTCAGGATCAGATGCACGGCGGAGAAGTAGGCGGAGGAAACCTCGTTGTAACTGCGACCGGCGGGAACCGCCGGACGCACGACGGAGTCGGCGAGGATCTGCTCCATCATGGCGAAGTAGGGGACCCGGCGATGGACCTCCGGATCGGCAAACACGTCGGGCCGCGTGGCAAGGTATCCGCCTTCCATCGCCCGCCTCCGCTGCGCTTCGCGGGTGTTCAGGAAGGCGACAAACCGCTTCGCCGCTTCCTTGTTCCGGCTATGGCGCGACACGCCCAAGCCCCAGCCGCCCAGGACGGCCGCGGATTGCGACGCGCCGGAGGGGAGCGGACCGACCGCAAAGCGCCGCGCAACCGGCGATCCTTCCGAAGACGCAAGCGTGTAGGCGTAGGGCCAATTGCGCATGAACGCGGCATTCCCCTGGTGGAAGACAAGCCGCGATTCCTCCTCCTTGTACGTCAGCACGCCCGGCGGACAGAGGTTGGAGACCATGGCGGTGGCGTCCTCGAACAGGGTCCGCACTTCCGGGGTGTTGAGAGTGACCACGCCCTCCCGCGACAGGAACGACTTCCCCGTCTCCGCCACCTGCCATTCGAGGGCGTTGCACGTCAGGCCTTCGTAGGCCGCCCCCTGGAAGACGTAGCCATAGAAGCCGCTGTTCCCCTTCGCGCGTTCGGCTTGCTGGATGGCGGCGGCCATGGCCCGTAACTCCTTCCACGTCCTGGGCGGATCATCGAAGCCGTTCGCGGCCAGCAGGTCCGTCCGGTAATACAGGAGAGGCGCATCGGAATAGTACGGAGCAGCCACCAGCCGCTCATCGACCATCCACGTGGCGACGGCGGCGGGAAAATGCTCGGAGACGTTGATGACATCGGACAGGTCTTCGAGATGGGCGGCGAACAAGCCCGGCCAGATGACATCGAGCTGATAGATGTCGATGTCGGCGGACTGGGCCTGGAAGAAGCGCTGGTATTCGGCGAGGCGCTCGGTGGAGCTGTCGGGGCCAATGACGAACTGGACCGCGATTCCCGTCTCGCGTTCGAACTCGTCGGCGAGCTTGCGGTTGAGTTCCAGCAACTTGCCGATGCTGTCGGTGTTGACCCGCAGCACCACCGATGGCTCGGAGCGCGTCTCGGCACCCGGGGGTGCCTTGTCCGTGTCGCAGCCCGGCAACCCGAGCAGTGCGGACAAGGCGGCGAGGAGGAGAATCAGACGGCCAACCATGGGCGAGTCCGGGGAAATCATGGCTTCGGCCAACGTCCGCAGGCCACGGGAACTGACTCAACTCTTTTTCCCGGTTTCCGTGCGCCGGATCGAACGAAAACGAATCCCTCAGTCCGAATCGAGCGCCCGCCGGACCTCCCCTGCCAGAGCGTCATTCACCGAGGCGCCGCACTTGCCAAAGATGGTTTCGTTGCCGGACCAATCGAAGAACTGCCCACCCGCCTCGCGCAGGATCACGGGAAGGGGGGCCAGGTCGTAGGGCTCGGCCCGCGCGTCCAGCATGATTTCCGCCCGCCCCGTCGCCACCAGGGCATGGCCGTAAGCATCGCCCCAGGATCGCGGGAACTTGCAACCCTTCCACAGATCCTTCCAGCCGGCGCTCGGCCCGCCAAGGGCCAGGTCCCGCGAGTCGGAAGTCAGGACCACGGACTCGGAAAGCTTCGAGACCGGCGACACCTGGACGCGCCTGCCGTTGAGCGTCGTGCCCCCGCCCTCGCGCGCGCTGACCTGCTCGCCCAGGGCCGGGATGTTCACCACGCCCAAGACGCTCCGGTCCTCGCGCAACAGGCCGAGCAGGTTTGTGTAGAGGGGCACTCCGTGGATGAACGACTTGGTGCCATCGATGGGGTCAATGTACCAGGTATAGCTGCAACCGTCGCGGGGGGACTTCTTTCCCCACTCCTCGCCCGTGATTCCATGATCGGGAAAGGCCTCCTCGATGGCCTTGCGGACCAGTGCCTCCGCCTCGCGGTCCGCGATGGTCACGGGGGATCCGTCACTCTTGGCGATGATCTCCAGACGGCGGTAGAAGTATCCCAGGGTGAGGCGGCCGGCCTCATGCATGATCCCGCGCGCAAAATCCAGCATCCGGTCCAATTCAGACATGGTTTCCCTTTCCTCCGGTACTGGACCCGATATCCCTGTGGTGGCCCCCGGCGGGGCAAGGCGACTCGTGCCCTTGTTCCATCAATCCACGGGAATCC
>CAYTRP010000363.1:2322-4176 GCA_964440195.1 uncultured Candidatus Sumerlaeota bacterium | reverse complement strand
CAACACGCGCTGCGGACAGCGCGGCGTGTGTTGAGAGGAACGCCATGCTGGCGGAGATGGTCGGCCAGCGTCCCCGGCGAGCGGGGAACGATCCTCCATGCCCCCCCCTCGTCGAGTATGCGGATCATGCAGCCCCCACGAGTTCCTTGACGACGCGCACGGCGTCGCTGGCGTCGCGGCCATAGCCGTGGGCGCCAATCTCGCGCGCAAAGTCCTCTGTCACGGGCGCGCCGCCGATGACGACGCGCACGTCCGCGCGGTCGCGGAACGCATCCACGACGTCGCGCATGTAGTTCATGGTGGTGGAAAGCAGCGCGCTGGCGCACACGATGCGGGCACCCTGCCTGTCGACGGCCTCGCGGAACTTGTCGACGGGGCAATCGGTGCCGAGGTCGATGACCTCGAAGCCGGCGCTCTTGAGCATGATGACGACAAGGTTCTTGCCGATGTCGTGGAGGTCGCCCTTCACGGCGCCGATGCAGACAGTGCCGAGGGACAAGCGCTGCCCGGCGAGGAGATGGGGCTCGATGAGCGACATGCCCGCCTGCATGGCGCGCGCGGAGACGAGCATCTCGGGAATGAAGGCATCGCCGCGCGAGAACCGCTCGCCGACTTCCTGCATCGCGGGCACCATGGAGTCGTTCACCAGTTCGAGGAGGTCCTTGCCGTCGTCGATCGTCTGCTGGACGATTTGCTGGACATTGCGGCGGCGTCCGGTCAGGACCGCCTCGTAGAGGTCTTTGTTGCGTGCCATCGTCTTCTCCTCGCCTTGCAGGTTGGATTGAGAATCACCGCGTGATGCGTGTGGTCATGCGTTCCTTGATGGCCTTGATCAACGTGGGTTGATCGGGGACGATGGAGACAAAGACGGGGTCGCCATCGATGCACAGGGTGGGGATGTTGGTGACGTTGAGGGCGCACATGGCCGAGAGCCCCTCGCGTGTCTTGATCTTGTGCTCGCGCACGAAGACGGGCCCGCCGATGGTGGCTGCGGCGCGGCGCGCGGCGTCGACCATGTGCTGACACGGCGCGCAGGCCCCCGAGTCGAGCGTGATGACGTCGACGACAACCCCCTCGTCCGCCACATCGGCCCATCCGTGGCCCACGTGCAGGGCGTCCGACGAGATGTGGGCGAGGGCGCGGGCGACCTCGCGCTGGTAGGGGTCGTGCACGACCGAGGCGACGGCTTCGAGGTTCTCCGGAGGGACGCCGTACGGAAGATCATAACCCGGCGACAAAATGTAGCCAATATTTTCACCGATGTCGAGGCACTCGACCGCATGGCGGCGGGCGTCGGCCTCGGTCCCCATCAGGAGCACGGTGGCAAGTTTGAGGTTGCCGGCGAAGGACTTGCCATGGCGGCGGGCGGCCTCGTGCACGGTGCCCAGCGGGGTGTTCTCGTCGACCGCGACCGCGTGGCAGCGCGTCGAGAAGAGTCTGTCGAGCACGCGGCGCGCGTCGCCGCAGACGAAGGTCGAGCCGTGGGCGCGCAGGGAGCGGACCGTATCGAAGATTTTGTTGTGGGCGGGCGCGACGAAAGTGTCGAAGTGCTCGACGGACACCTGGCTCACCATCGGGTCCACGACGGCGATGACGTCGGCACCGTGGCGGATGTAGGCTTCCGCCAGATGGCGGGAGACTTCGGCGCAATGCGAGAAGAGGCCGATGACGCCCTCGGGGTTGTCGTGCATGTCATAGAACAAATCGTTGCCGCGCAAGTGCAGCGCAAGCGCGAGAGGGCCCGCGATGGGGCCGTAGATGGCGACGGAATCGCCCACGTACTGGCGCAGGCGGTGCAGTGCCTCGAAGACGATGGGGAAGCGCCCGCCGTGGATGTCGAAGATGGGAAATGGG
>CAYTRP010000363.1:1311-2312 GCA_964440195.1 uncultured Candidatus Sumerlaeota bacterium | reverse complement strand
CCCTCCAGGGGATGCGAGGCAACCGAAGGTGGCAATTCATCCGCCCAGTGCAGGCGGCAGCCCATGACCTCGGCTTCGAGTTGAAGGTCGAACGTGACGGGAAGCCCGTCGGGGCGATAGCGGCGAAGGGCTTCAAGGTGTGATTGGTGGAGGAGCTCGACGGAATGAAGAAGTTGCGTTGCGGTGGTGCCGATGAGCGATCCGCCGTGGACGCCGACGAAGGGGACCCAAGGGGTGCGGGAAGTGGGTTGATTGTCGAGTGCCAGGAGGACGAGATCCCGACCGGAAGTCATGGGAGTTCTCCTCTCTCGGAGGATGTGACCGGCAGATAAGATAATTTATATCGCCGATCTCCTCTATTGAACCCCTCATCGGTCGCCGCGTCAATGGGAGAGCCTTTGGAGCGGTCGATTTGGGAAGGATTTCTGGGTTGTGCAAATATACGCCAAAACAGCTCTCCTTTCTCCTTTTTCATTGCCTCCGCTCCTCCCCCGGCGGAGGCTTGTGGAAGCATCAAGGACAAGGAGGGTGATCGTGCTGCTTCGTCGCCGTCGACCCGATATCGGCAGGCTGGTCACCACGTTGCGCGGGGGGCTGGCCGATGCGGTACCGCTGATCGAGTTGGGCATCGCGCCTCCCCTCAAGGAGGAAGTGCTCGGACACCCGCTGGCCTCGGTGGTGGATGACATCGCCTTCATGCGGATGATGGGGTATGACTTTGTGAAGATCCAGCCGGGGATCGCGTTCCGGCTGAACCGCCACAAGGCACACATCGCCGCGGCACCCGTTTACCAGAACACGCCGGACCGCGCGTGGGCCGGGGCAGGTGGGTCGCTGATCGCGACGTGGGAAGATTTCGAACAGTACCCGTGGCCGCGCGTGGAGGACATCACATACAAGAACTTTGAGCTGGCCGCGGCGAATCTTCCGCCGGAGATGGGGATCATCGGCCAGTACGGCGACATCTTCATCTATGGCTCGGCCGATGTCTTCGGCGGAGG
>CAYTRP010000363.1:0-1301 GCA_964440195.1 uncultured Candidatus Sumerlaeota bacterium | reverse complement strand
TTCACGATGACGTGGGAGCTGATGGGCTTCGAGGCGTTCTCGATGGCGCTCGTCGAGGACCCCGGGCTTGTCGCGGCATTGATGGCGCGCGTGGGCGACCTGATCGTGGGGATGTTCCGCGTGATGGCGCAGGCACCGCGCGTGGCGGCGCTGTGGTACAGCGACGACATCGCGTTCACGGGCGGGCTGATGGTCTCGCCGGCGTGGCTGCGCGCGCATTTCTTTCCGCAACTGGCGCGCATCGGGGCGTTCGCGCGCGAAGCGAACATCCCGCTCCTGTATCACAGCGACGGCGTGTTGCACTCGGTGCTCGAGGACATCACCGGCGCGGGAGTGAGCGCGCTGCATCCGATCGAGCCACTCGCCATGGACATCGTGGCGCTGAAGGACAAGGTCGGCGACCGCCTGTGCCTGTGCGGAAACATCGACGTGGACCTGTTGACGCGGGGCACGCCGGAACAGGTCGCGGCGCTGGTGCGCAAGCGCCTGGACCAGTTGGGCTCGCGCGGGGGATACGCGATCGGCTCGTCGAACTCGGTGCCGGACTATGTGCCGCTGGCGAATTACCTCGCGATGGTGGAGACGTCGCTGGAATACGGGATCGTGGATTGAGGCACGGGCCGCCAGGCCGGGCAACCCGCATCCCAATTGGAGGGCGTGCCCTCGCCGGTGGAATCCATGCAATCCCCCACCGCCCCCATCGTGCGCTTCGGCACGGCGGGGACGGGTGGACCTACTCGAAGACCAAAACGCCGTACTGGCGCGGGTCATACATGCCGGTCCCGGTGGGGCCGCGCCATTGGATGCGCGCGTCGGGCTGTTGCTGGCGGTGACGCGCGATCATGATGCCCCAGCGGTCGCCGGCGGTGGCGGGGCGCGGCGCGTTCATGTCGCTCCATGGAATGCGCATCTCGATGGACCAGTGGTCCTCGCCGACGTGGATGGCGGATTGGTATTCGCTTTCGAAGTAGCGCTTCTCCTCGTCCCATTCGCGCGGGCGCGAATTGAAGCGCGTGCCGGCATTGTTGATGAAGAGCCGACTGTATTCGCGGCGCGTGACCGCGGCGTCAAAGAAGAGTTCAAAGTCGTCGTCGTCCCAGGTGAAGGCCATGGGCGTGGCGGGGTTGGCATCGGCCTTGAGGCCCGCGGGATTGGGTTCGCCGAGCCACGCGCCGACATAGAGGTGATCCGCGTCGTGGAGGAAGCGCACGAGGGTGCGGTTGCCCCTTCCGTCGGAGGCGTTGGCGAAATCGTCCACGGGCGTGGCGGCCTGCCATGCCTGCTCGTCGAGGATGCCGTCG
>CAYTRP010000362.1:685-4186 GCA_964440195.1 uncultured Candidatus Sumerlaeota bacterium | reverse complement strand
TGGCCGGGTTGCGAGGTGCCGGTGCCCGGGTGGATCTCGAAGACGAGGATGTATTCGGGGCGCAGGCGCTCCATGACGAGGCGCGCGTTGCGATCAAGGACCCCCTCGCGATAGAGGCGATCGGCTTGCAGGCGCAGGTCGTGGCGGTCGCGTCGCGTGAGGGTGCGGTCGCCGACGTCGTCGAGAAGTTCGCGCAGGATGTCGGCGCGCGTGGGTGGTTCGCGGAATCGCGGGGCGTCGGCGATGCGTTTGTCGACGAGGCCGTCGGCGTCGATGACGCGCAGGTAGGGCGAGGACCAAAGGGGGAGGCCGATGTCGCTCATGAAGATGGTGGTGCCGGGTTGCGTCTCGAGCGCGAGGGCGGCGGTGGTGTCGAGAAGGGCGGGTTCGAAGCCCTGACTGAACCGCTGGCGGACGGCGGCGACGGAGAGCCATCGCTGGGTGCGCTCGATCCAGATGGGATCGCGCCCGAAGACGTAGGCGGTATCGGTGCGGATCTGCTCGGCGAGGGTGCCGGCGGCGGCGAGGAGGAACAGGGCGAGGCCGAGGAGGCGCACGCGGGGAAGGTGTCCGGCGAGGTGGTTCCATGCGTCGATGGCGAAGGGCGTGGCGACGGCGATCAGGACAACAACAGGGATGAGGAATCGGAAACCGGGCATCCAATCGCCGCCGACGTGCCACGCGTACCACGTGGAGATCGCGAGGGTGGAGAGGATCAGCAGGTGCCCGGGAAGACTGCGGCGCGCGGGAGCAAAGCCCAGAAGGATGACCGTGGAGATCCACAGAAGAAGCCACGCGAGGCCGTTGATCGTGTTGGGGGGCGCCCATCCGCCCTGGTTGAAGAAGAACTCGACAAGGTAGGCGTTGGCGCGCTCGCCGTTCCATGGCGGAAGGGCGACCTTGGCGTGGTAGGTGTTGGGGAGCCATTCGCGGAAGGTGGCGAGGCGGATGAATTGGAGAAGGGCCAGGCAGGCGAGCACGCCACCCGCCCATGGGAGGAGCTTGCCGATCTTCGGCGTTGGGGGAACGGATGGGAGAAGGAACCGAAGGCGGGGCGCGTGGAGGACGAGTTGGACAAGAAAGAAAAGGCCCAGCGGGAGGAGCAGGAGAAGGCTGTCGATGCGGACGAAGACGGCGAAGACGAGGAGGGCCCCCGCGAGGAGCGGGCGGTCGCCGTGGCGCAGGTAATGGAGGGTGGCATGCATCGCGGCGAGCACGATGGCGGATTGGAGGAGAGGCTCCATGCCCTGCATGGCCCAAAAGGCGACGTGGGCGTTGGTGGCGATGAGGAGCGGCGGGAGGAGGTTCCACCCGTCGACGCGTCGGCGAAGGGTGCGCGGGAAGTGCCAAGAGAGGAGGATGAGGAGCACGCCGGAGGCGAGGCCGGCGATCTTGGCGACGACGAGGGGATCCTCGCCGCCCGCAATGGCGAGGGAGGAGAGGACGACCCAGGCGGGGCTGGTGAAGCCCTCGACGAGGGGGCCGTCGGCATTGAAGCGCAGGCCGCGACCATCCGCGAGGTTCTCGGCGAAACGAAAGGCGATGTAGGCGTCGTCGATGGCTTGTGGCCAATAGTGCATCGCGCTGAAGAGGAATAGGGCGATGATGACGGCGAGGAAGCCGAGTTCGGTGGCGAGGACGGAGGAAAGGCGCATGGAGGGCGGACGAGTCGCGGGCGTGCTGATATGGGCGCCTACGGACACAGCGCATCATTCGGGCGATTTGCTTGTGGCGGTGGGCCTGCGGTCAAGGCATTGGACGGGATGACCGGATCGTACGTCGGCGTTTTGCCGGAGGATCAAATCGTGGGTTGATAAACCTTGCCAGGGAGCTGGCGCAGCAGCCCCTTGAGTTCGAGCATGAGCAGCGCGGTGGTGAGTTCCCCAAGCGACATCGAACCGGGGACGAGTGCGGCAACAAGGTCGTCGTAGGATTGGGGGGCGTGGCGCAGCGTGTCGAGGAGGCGCTGCTCGGCGGGCGGGAGGCCGGTGGTGTCGGGCGGGGGTGGGGCGGAGGCTTCGGCGCGCTCGGCACGTTGGGCGCGCAGGACGCGGAGTTCCTCGTCGAGTTTTTGTTCGAGGGCTTCCACGACGTCGCGCGGAATGGTGACCATGGTGGCACCGTTGGCGATGAGGCGGTTCGTGCCAAGGCTGTTGATGCGGGTGATGTCGCCGGGAACGGCGAGGACTTCGCGCCCGAGTTCGGTGGCGGCTTCGGCGGTGACGAGGGCACCGCTCTTGTCGGAGGCCTCGACGACGACGACGGCAAGGGAGAGCGCCGCCATCAGGTGGTTGCGCGCGGGAAAGTGGTGGGTGGCGGCCTTGGTGAGGGGCGGGTAGATGGAGAGGAGCGCACCGGCGGCGGGGATGGCATCGCGCAGGGGCGCGTTGCCCTTGGGGTAGTCCTGGTCGAGGCCGCACGCGGCGACACCGAGCGTGCGGCCGCCTGCTTCGATGGCGCAGCGGTGGGCGGTGGAGTCGATGCCGACGGCGAGGCCGCTGACGATGGTCATGATGGGAGCCAGTTCGGTGGCGAGGCGGCGGGTGACTTCGAGCCCATAGGCGGTGGCCATGCGGGGGCCGACGAGGGCGACGGCGAGGCGGTCTTCCTCGTTGAGCGTGCCCCGGAGGAAAAGGATCGGGGGCGCTTCGGGAAGTTCAGAGAGACGGGCGGGGTATTCGTCGTCGTGACGAACGATGATGCGGATGGCGAACTCTTCGAGCAGTTGGGCCTGGCGCTGGAGGACGACGATGTCGCGCTCGGATTCGCGAAGGCGGCGCAGCGCGGGTTCCTGAAGCGGACCGACGCGGGCGATCTCCGCGTCCAGCGCCCCCAGAAGGGCGTCGGCGGTGCCGAAGTGATCGAGGAGCCGGGAGAGGGGTGCCTCGGGGAGAGAGGCACCAGCCAGGGCGAGCCAGGGGATGGGAGGGCGATGGACCGTTGAGTCGGCCATGGGTGGCCCTCCCGTTGATCGGGGGGTTTGGGGCTTAATTGCCGGTGTGGAAGACTTCTCGGCTGACGCGGTCGCGCGCGTCGGGCGTTCCGCCCGCGATCACGACCAGCACGTTGTGAACGCGTGCGATCGCCGTCTGGGTGGTTCCCGGATGCGGGGGGATGTTGTTCTGGGCGAGGCGGAATTCGCGCTCGAAGCCCTCGGCGCGGGAACGCGAATACCAGAAGTAGGCTCCCACATTGACGGTGCGGGACTGGTTGTTCTCGGTGAAGACGAAATTGCGCGAATGGAACCCTTCGCGCGAGGCGAGGAAGTCGCGCCCGTTCTGGCCGGAGACTTCGAGCCATTGGAGGAGGCTGTTGAAATTCTGCTCGGGGGGCAGATTGTCCATGCTGATGGTGAAGCCGTGGGGCGCCTTGTCGGCCATGTAAATGGCGTTGAAGCGCTCGATGCTGCCAAAGGGGGCGTCCCACAGGCCAAGTTCGTCCCGGCCAACAACTTCAAGCCGTTCTTCGAGGGCAAGGTCAGCGAAGCTCCGCGCCGCGAGT
>CAYTRP010000362.1:0-675 GCA_964440195.1 uncultured Candidatus Sumerlaeota bacterium | reverse complement strand
CTCCCTGAAACCACTTGCCGGGGGTGCCTTGGTCGCGCAGGTCGTTCCAGGGCACGAAGATGTACAGGCCGGCGAGCACGGCGATGATGACGCCCAGGCGAAACCAGACGGAGACGAAGAAGTTGTGGGTTCCGACGTGGAGGCTCTCCTTGATGGCCCCGATCCGCTCCTGCGTCTTGCTCACCTTGAGGAGCTTCTCGCGCTGCTCCCCGAGGACGCTGACGACTTCGCTGAGCTGGAGGTAGCACTCGTGCCACTCGATCTCGATCTTCTTCTTGTCGGCCTGGCCGAAGTTGCGCACGTGCTTCAGGGTGATGGAGCGGTTGACGATCGCGAGCATGTTCTGCCCGATGTCGCGGTCGTCCTTGAGGGAGTCCATGTACGAGTCGTGGAGCATGGCGATGGTGCCCTTGCACTCCATGAACTTCGACTCGATTTCGGGCGTGATGTCGCTGGTTTCCTTGACGGCCTTGTTGTAGAACTCGAAATAGCTCTTCCACGCGTCGGTGAGTTCGGTGCAGTCGGCGAAGCGCTTCTCCAACTGGGGGTTGATCATCGTGGTGAACCTCGTGGTTGCTGGGCGACGCGCAAGCCCTTGTGTTAGGTCGGCGGAAAGCTTGGTGCGGGTGGGCGGGGGCCGCAAAAGGAAAATGGGAAGGGGGAGAGGGTCCGGGC
>CAYTRP010000361.1:3250-4191 GCA_964440195.1 uncultured Candidatus Sumerlaeota bacterium | reverse complement strand
GTTCATGCCCATGGCCTCCGCCGTCATCTTCCTGCTCGTGTTCTCGACGGTGTCGCTCGTGACGCCGATGGTCCTCGTGCCGGGTGTGGGTTTCCTTTGGATCGTGACCATCCAGGTGGCCATGCTCGTCGTGATTCGCTTCGAGGAAATCGACCGGCCGCTCTACCTCTCGCGGTGGGTCTTCTACGCGACGATCATCCTCGTGGGATTCATCCTGGGGAGCCTGATCGACACGCTGTGGGAATCGATCATGGGCGACCGCTTGTCCCTTTTCGCGGCGCGCGGCGCGTTGGTGGGCACGATGGCGACCGTGTTCGCCGTCGCGCACCTGCCGGTGCTACAGTCCTTCTTCGACAGGCTGTTGGCTCGGCAGGCGTGGGAATACCGCGAATTGGTGCGCGCCGCCCAGACGGAACTGTACGACACGCGCGAGCGCCTGCGCCAGGCAGAGCGCCTCTCCGTGGTCGGCGAGATGGCCGCGCGCATCGCCCACGAGATCAAGAACCCGCTGGGGCCCATCAAGGGCTACACGCAGATGATGCTCGAGAAGCTGGAGAAGACCGACGACTTCGCGCAGCGCGACTCGTTTGTGCGCAACCTCACCATCATCTCGCAGGAGGTGGAGGCCATCGACGGCAAGGTGCGCCTGCTGCTGGGCATGGCGCGCCAGTCCGACGTCATCCTCGCGCCCGTAAACCTCAACGACATTGCCGACCGCGCCGCAATGCTCCTGCGACTGGAAGCCGAAGCCCTCGCGGGCGACCCGGGCGAGCAGCGGCGCTCCATCCGCATCTTCGACGACTTCGACTCGGCACTGCCGCCGGTACCGTGCAATCGCTCGCGCATCGAGGAGGCCATTTCGAACCTCTGCCGCAACGCCTTTGAAGCCGTGGGCGACCGTGGGGAGGTGACGCTGCGCACGCCCGAAGCCGAAGGCCCCG
>CAYTRP010000361.1:1463-3240 GCA_964440195.1 uncultured Candidatus Sumerlaeota bacterium | reverse complement strand
TGCCCCTCGTGCACGGCCGAACGCAGGCTGCCCCGGAGACGGCCCGCGCGCATCTCTTCGAGCCCTTTTACACCGAACGCCCCCGGGGAACGGGCCTGGGCCTGACCATCGTGAAGAGCCACGTCGAGACCCACGGCGGGACGATCGAGTTTCAATCGCGCCCCGGCGGCGGCACCATTGCCAGCATCTGGCTGCCGCTGGAGCCACCGAGGGAGACCACGGCGGATAGCAAGTCGCGCTGATGTCTTTTGCGTCTTGAAGTTCGGGCGAGAGTCAGGTTTGGAATCTTGCGAGGTGGTTTTCCTCAAAGGGCGGATCGTCTGGCGACCAATGGCAACTGCAAGAGGGGCAGACCGTTTTGGCGGAACCAACGACAAGTCCACCACCAGAACCAGACAAGTCGGGATCACCTCCCGTCTTCGAGCCCCTTGAATTCGTGGCGGACCTGATCTGGTTTCCGCGTGATGGGCCTTTCACCCAGTTTTTTCGCAAGAGGATCGCCAGCCCTTCTCGACGCATCGGGACAATAGTTCTCTTCATCACCTTTGGCGCGTGCTCCGTGATCACCATCAGCAGAACCATGCCGATGGAATTCGATCCACTTTGGATGTGGGGACGTTTGGTCATGGGCGAGTTGATCGTGATGGGATTGGTGGTATCGGCTCTGAGCAACGCTGTGAGTGCTTTGCGGCCGAATCGGATGATCGAGCAATGGCGCACCACACTCTATTTTGAGTCCGAAATCTGCCAATCCCTGGCGGTTTCAGGCGCTCGATCCGTCTTTCCCGGCATTCTGGTCGTGGCGGGTATTGAGATCGTCGCCATCACGGCCATGGCCCAGCCGATCCTCGTCGCGTGGGTTCTGGTCGTGACCGTCGCGCATCTCGGGACAGCGATATGGATTGCCACCGTTTTTGTTCAAAAATGTCAAGAAGCGCGCAACAATCATTTTCTGTGGATGGCCTCTCTCGTGGAAGGAGTCGTCCTGTACGCAGGGATCTTGGGGGCGAACCTCGTGCTTGCGATCACCTGCTGTTTCATCACGA
This sequence comes from uncultured Candidatus Sumerlaeota bacterium, assembly GCA_964440195.1. Taxonomy (GTDB): domain Bacteria; phylum Sumerlaeota; class Sumerlaeia; order SLMS01; family JAHLLQ01; genus CAYTRP01. Next base: position 2,194 of record CAYTRP010000361.1, on the reverse strand, counting down.
TGGACTTATCCAATCCCACCCTGCCTTTCCTCGTCTTTCTGGCCGTCGATCTCTCTGCAAAGTTGCTGTTGGCAGACAAGAACCTGAAGCTCATCTCTCAAAGAAATCGACTTCTGCCGGAAGAGGTCTAGCGCGGAAGAGCCGCACACCGAAGTCTTGGAAGCTTGATGCATCGTTCGAACACTCGGGACTGGGCCGTTGGCTGAGCCGCGACCCGCTGGGCGAGGGGGGCGGGATCAACCTTTACGAATACGCGCTGTCCAACCCGGTCAACTTCGTCGATCCACTGGGGTTGTATTCACAGGGGTGGAGTTTCGCGGCGGGCGCGGTGCCTCGGGATCGTTTACCGATTCCTTGAGAGGCCGCGAGGCGGGGGACTCGACCGGTTCCGGCGAGTCCTCCATGAAGACGCTGCGCCTTCGCAACAGCACGGTGGAGAGAGCAAAACACCCCAAACTCCCCACCCAGTAAGCAATCCTCCCCCTTCAACTTTTCGTTGTGGCCCCCATCGGCCCACCCTATCTCTAGGGAAAGCAGGGTACGTCTTTCACCCTTCACCCTTCACCCTTCGCTCTTCACTCTTCACTCTTCACCCTTCACTCTTCCTCCATGCTCTCGCGCAAAGCCAAATACGCCCTGATCGCCACGCTGAACCTCGCCCGCTACCATGAGCGCGGCCCGCGACTGATCGCCGAGATCGTCGAGGAGGAGCAGCTCCCCCGCAAGTTCGC
>CAYTRP010000361.1:0-1453 GCA_964440195.1 uncultured Candidatus Sumerlaeota bacterium | reverse complement strand
AACTCAAGAACGGCGGGCTGCTTGACAGCAAGAAGGGCAAGGGCGGCGGCTACACCCTCGCCCGCCATCCCAACCGCATCCTCGCCGGAGAGGTCATCCGCATCATCGACGGACCGCTGGCCCCCGTGCGCTGCGCGAGCGTCTCCTCGCCCATCCCGTGCGAGGAATGCCGCGACCCGGCCACCTGCAGCATCCGCCTCGTCATGACCGGCGTGCGCAACGCCATCGCCGACATCCTCGACAACACCACAATTAGCGACATGCTCGAGCAGGAAAAAGCCGCGCGGGAAAAAACCTCGGCGCTGTTTATGTATCATATCTGAGGGGATTTGGGATCTGGGATCTGGGGGACAGTGTCCCGTCCTGACATAAGTTGACCGGCCATTCCAGAAAAGGACGGGATCGCCTGCCTTCGGTCACTGACCATCATCTTTAGATTTCAGAAATCCTACGCAAACCTCAACTCACACCCCCATCCCCCATCCCCCAGATCCCAGATCCCAGATCCCAAATCCCAAATCCCAGATCCCAAATCCAGATCCGAGAATCAATGGCCCGCACAATCCTCGAAGAACGCGTTGCGCTCATCCTTGGCGTTGAAAATGCCGTCGGCCGTTCCGCCGCGCAACAGTTGTCGCGCGCGGGGTGCCGCGTCATCCTTGCCAGTCATGATGAGGACCGCATCGATCACATCGCCGAGCCCCTGAAGAAGAAGGGCGGCAAGCCCGTCGGGCTGGTGCTCCCCTATGGCCGCGCGGCAAGCGGGCAGTTGCTGGTGAGCGCCCGCGATGGCGCCGGCCACATCCATCTCGTGGTCAACGCGCTGGCCGTCGGTTACCAGAGCGAGGATCAACGCGCGGAGCTGGAGCAGCAGGCCACCGCCACCGATGCGCTGCTCGCCTCGCTGCTGCACGGGCGCGGACCGCTCAAGATGGTCACCGCATGGACCAACCCCGCCACCGTCCCCGCGCCGGCCAACCCGACCGTGTGGCACAGCATCCTGCTCATGCCCGATTGCCAGCGCCTCGACACGCAGATGGCCGACCAGATCGATGCCGAGGCGGGCCGCATGCACGTGCGCGCCGGCGCGGCGGGCGATGCGGTCGTGTTCCTGCTGCAGATGCCTCCTTCCGCGTGTCCGCGCCTCGTGCGCCTCGAGGCCGTCCCCTCCTCGGAGAAGAAAGAATGAATCGCTTGTCGCTCGATGAACTGATGCTGCGCGCCGATGCGCTGATCGAGGCGATGCCCTACATTTCGAAGTTCCGCGGCAGCCGCGTCGTCATCAAGTACGGCGGCGCCGCGATGGTCGACGCCGACCTCAAGGCCGCGGTCATCGAGGACCTTCACCTCATGCAGACCGTGGGCATCCTCCCCATCGTCGTGCATGGCGGCGGCAAGGAAATCACCCAGCTCCTGCAACAACTCGGCACCGAGACCACGTTCATCGACGGCC
>CAYTRP010000360.1:0-4193 GCA_964440195.1 uncultured Candidatus Sumerlaeota bacterium | reverse complement strand
ACGACTGGGAAGAACTCTGGAAAATACCACCGATACAAAGCTGAGATGCGCCCCAGGTAAGCGGCAGGTACATGGTGCCCCCCTGCTGTGGGGGCGCGGGGTTGCGGGGAGGTGGCTGCGTTGCTGGGGCCGGACGCAGGGGCCCGCGATGGGGCGGTACGGGCTCTACGGAAACGGCACGGTCTCCACGGAATCAGAACGGGCTCGATCAAGTTGCGTGGTTTCCACGGATCGGCGGGAAGGCAAAGGCCCTCCCGGCAAACACAATCTATTGCGAAATGCCATTGTGTGGAAGCTGTGTGATCCCGGTCGCCTCCACGGGCAGATGCAGCCGGACGGATGGTGGGTTTCCGGCGGTGGATTGCCACGAAAAGGCTTCAATTTCACCGGGCACTTTCCACTCAAACGATTTGCCCGCCGCGACAAGACGCACGGCGTTGTTTTCCGCCCGCTCGAAACGCAGTTCAATCCACGGTGCTTCGCATCCCCCCTGAATTCGTGCCGCGTCGGCCAACGTGAGGCGTTCTTCGGTCCCGGGTTTTTTCGTGTAGGCCGTCAGGAGAAACCGGTTGCCGAGGCCGTTGCCGATCCATGTGCCGTATCCGGCGTAGGAAACTTCGACGTGGAGGGTGGTTCCATCATCCAACCGGAAAACCGGGCCTTCATCCGTCGCGGTATAACCGATGCCGCCCGTGAGCATCCACGGGGCGGCAGGCAGTTCGATGGTTTCATTTGCCGAGGCGGCCAAAATTCGCATTTCGGGCGCGGCGGCGTGGTTGTCCGCCGTTTGGCTTTCCTGCGTCCGTGGCGCTTTCGCGTTCTCCCGTGGCCCCGATAAAGACGACAGAATGCCAAACGCCACGATGAAGGCAATGGCCACAATTGATCCGACCGCGAGAGGTTTGCCCATGCCGGTTATCCCGAATGGTTTTCCGGTTGGACAACCGCCCGCCTGTTTATGTTCCCAAGTCGCGTCAACCCTACAAAGTGGGCCATGCCGTGCCCGGCGATCGGGTCTCCTGCCTCGACTCGAACGTCGTGTTGGACCTTGCGCCCCTCTGCCACGTTCCTCCCGTCGATCTAGCAAGGACTTCCGGTCCAAGGCGCCGACCACTCGATGGAGACTCGTGAGGCGGCTTCGGGTCTTGAGTGGTTGAGGCCCCTTCGGACATGCAGGCGCGGGAAGGAGTCGCCAGTTCCATGGCGAGCGCTGCCTCCACATGTGAGGAAGGCCTTCTGCATCCACTTCTGGCAGTCGCCTTGGTTCACGTTGCAGATCCTGCGTTGCAGATAGCCTTCGAAACTGCATCCAAGTCCTTGAAGCCTAACGACCCGGATTCGTCCTTCATGAACGACACGACCACAATACCAAGCTTCCTTCCGCCGATCGGTGTCCTGGGGATTGCCTCTGCAAGTTCGACTGGAACATACTGCTTTCGTCCTCGCGCCCGGCGGCAGAGCAATTGCGTCGTTGGTCAAACGCGGGACCAGGGGCCGGAGTCTGACGGCACGGCAACGGTTGACGGAGGATGTCGTGACGGAGCCAAGCAAGCGCGCCCAACGGCGGGACGGGATACCTGCTCCCGTGTCGGGCGAGGACACAACGCCCGAGCCGGTCTGGTTTCGTCCCGTGGCGACAATGATGTTGGGAGGGGCATACATCGCCACGGCGATGGCGCTGCTGGTGCTCTCGCAGCGGGAGACGGGGAAGATCGGTGCCGTGTGCGGAGACTCCTGCGGTGGGGTGACGCTCTTGGGCGTGTCGCTGGAGTGGTGGGGCGGCGCATTGATGGCCGGTGTCATGGGAACACGCTGGTGGGCGTATCGTTCCGGCCTGGGCCTCGCGCGACATGGCGTTGCGGCGCTGGCGTTGGGACACGCGGGCGCGTCGTTGGCGTTTGCGGGGTCGCAGTGGCTTGGGATCGCGAGCATCTGCCCGCTTTGCCAGTTGGCGGCGCTGTTGTCGGTGGCGGTCGCGGTGACGTGCTGGCGCGTGGTGTTGTCCGCGAGCGAGGCTCCGCTGATTCCCGCCGCGCAGTCGCTGGCCCTCGGGATCGTCGGCGTGATGGCGGTGTGGCCCTTTCTCGACGGGCCACATCTTCAGTCGCGTCGCGATGCTGCGCCGGAAGGAGTGATGGCGCCGGCGGGCGCGCCGGCCGGAATCGGGGAATGGATGGATGCATTGACGATCGGGAATCCCTCGGCGCCGTTCGAGTTCGCGATGATCACCGACTTCGATTGCCGGATCTGCCAGCGGTTCGAGGAGGAGCAACTGCCGCGGTTGATCCGCGAGGGCGTGGAGACGGGTCTTGTGCGCGTGCGGTTCCTGGTGACGCGGCGCGCGGGCCGGGCCGCCGCGCCATTCAATGAATTGGCGGCGGCAACGGCCCTGGCAAGGGCGGGCGTGCCGCTCGCGGAGGTGATGCGGTTGATGCGGCAGGAACCGGTGGTTTCCGCTCCACAGGCCGTGGCGCGCGTGGCGGATCCGGCGGTGCGCGCCCGCGCGATGGAGATCCTGAAACGCGTGGGCGAGGAGTCCGGTTGGAACGCCGTGGTCGACGAGCACGAACGCCGCGCGCGGGCGCTGCGCGCGGCATATTTCCCCGAACGGGGCGGCACGCCGGCATTCGTGATCGTGCGCGGAGCCCTCGACCCGGCCAGTCCTCCCCCGCCGGGTGACACGGGGGTGCTGGCCCTGTACGGGTTTCAACTTGCAAGCAGCTTTCTTGAGTTTGCCCGGGCAGAGTAGGGGAGCCTTCGCTTGCCAAAGCCGGCACGAGTTCCGGACGGATGCTTTTCCATCGCTCCACGCACATGCTTTCCCAATCTGCCCCTCGACACACGACAACGAGTCGATGATGGATAGACGTGATCGCCGGGGGCGGTCGCAACTTCACCCCGCCCCGGCTCGCGGGCCAAACCACCCAAGGACATCGGATCATGCACAAGGCAAGGGCCTACTCCGCCGCGAGCGCCACGTCGCCGCTGGCCTATGACCAGATCACTCGCCGGGAGCCGGGCGCGCACGACGTTCACATCGAGATCCTGTTCTGCGGCGTCTGCCACTCGGACCTGCACACGGTGCGCGACGAGTGGCACAGCGTGATGCCGACGGTTTACCCGTGCGTGCCGGGGCATGAGATCGTGGGCCGCGTCGTCAAGGTGGGCCCGGCGGTGACGAAGTTCAAGGCGGGGGACCTCGCCGCGGTCGGCTGTCTGGTGGATTCAGAGGGCGAGTGCCCGAGTTGCAAGGCGGGCCTCGAGCAGTTCTGCCCGCAGGCCACCTTCACCTACAACGCGCCGGACAAGCACCTCGGCGGCGTGACCTATGGGGGCTATTCCGACAGCATCGTGGTGAGCGACCGGTTCGTGCTGCGCGTGCCGCCGAACCTCGACCTTGCCGGTGCCGCGCCCTTGCTGTGCGCGGGCATCACGACGTACTCGCCTATGCGCAAGGCGGGCGTGACGAAGGGAATGAAGGTGGGTGTGGTCGGCCTCGGCGGGCTGGGCCACATGGGGGTGAAGTTCGCGCGGGCGCTTGGGGCACATGTGGTGGTCTTCACGACGTCGCCCAACAAGAAGGACGACGCGTTGCGCCTGGGCGCGCACGAAGTCGTCGTCTCGCGCAACGCCAACGAGATGGCGGCCCACGCGGGCAGCTTTGACTTCATCCTGGATTGTGTGTCGGCGGACCACGACATCAACGCATATCTCAACCTGCTCGCGCGCGATGGCCACATGACCCTGGTAGGCGCGCCGGAAAAGCCGCTCTCCATCTCGGCTTTCGGTCTGATCTTCGGGCGCCGCAGCCTGTCGGGCTCGCTGATCGGCGGCCTGCCCGAGACCCAGGAGATGCTCGACTTCTGCGGCAAGCACAACATCACGTCCGACGTCGAGATCATCCCGATCCAGAAAATCAACGAAGCCTACGAGCGTCTTCTCAAGTCGGACGTGAAGTACCGCTTCTGCATCGACATGGCCTCGCTCAAGAACGAGTGACGGACAGTGGCGGGAACAAACGGGGGACGGGATGGAGATGGACGTCAGGAATGAAGGGGGAAGACCATTTGGTGCTGAAGGGCAAATGGGGCTGGACCTTTGCGAGGGAATTGGACAGGTTGCGCGGGCGGTGACGCCACCCACCAGTCAATCACCCCAACGAGGAACGGAGAACGAAGGCCCTGAGACCGTTC
>CAYTRP010000359.1:0-4213 GCA_964440195.1 uncultured Candidatus Sumerlaeota bacterium | reverse complement strand
CATCGGCCGAACGTCATTGTGTTGGCCCTGCCGCGCGGCGGCGTGCCGGTGGGTTATGAGGTGGCACTCCACCTGGGCGTGCCGCTCGACGTGATGGTGGTGCGCAAGCTGGGGGTGCCCGGGCACGAGGAGTTGGCGTTCGGGGCACTGGCGCCCGGCGGGCACCGACATGTCAACGCGGAGATGGCGCGCTTCCTCCGGCTGGACCGGGAAGAGATGGAGGCCGTCGTGGCGCGCGAGCAGCAGGAACTGGAGCGCCGCGAACAACTCTACCGGGGGCACCGCCCGCAGCCGAACCTGCGCGGTCGCGTGGTCGTTCTCGTGGACGACGGATTGGCGACGGGAGCGTCCATGTTTGCGGCGCTGGAGGCGATGCGCCGCGCGGAAGCGGGACGCATTGTCGTGGCGACACCGGTTGCCGCCGCAAGCACCGCTGTCCGGCTGCGCCATGAAGCCGACGAAGTGGTGGCGTGCCTGACCCCTGAAAGCTTCCTGGCGGTTGGCGAGTGGTACGCGGACTTCTCGCAGACGAGTGACGAGGAAGTGATCGGGTTGCTGCGGATGCCAACCGTTCCAGTGGTGCGCGTGATGTGAGAACGAGAAGGGAAGAGGGATAAACCCGTGCGGCGGGGAGGATGGGCCCCACCGCACGGACACGATGGGGTGTCAGTTGGCGTTCGTTCCCATGTCTTCCGCGCTGACGTTTGTGCGGATGATCTGGCCGAGTGAAATTGATCCGTTGCTGGGATCATACACGGTTATTCCTTCCGCGCCAAGGAAACGGTGATCCGTGACGTCAGGGCCGACTGAGTTTAGCGCCCAGACAACGGTGCCTGTATTGGATGTGAATCTGGCCCAGTTGAGCGGGTTGTCGAGGCTTCCCGTCTGGGGAGCGAGGTCGTGGTCAATTTGGGCGTAGTCAAACGTGATGGGGTTGATGATCGCGCCTCCCGTGGTTGCTCCCTCCCTGTAGGCGATCGTCCCGGCCATCGTGCTGTTGGCCAAGGGGATCGCAAACGAATCCACCGGCAGGGCGGAGAGATGCGCAACCGGCGTGGTGAGGTACCGCAAACGGCCGACAAAGGTCTGCAGATGCTCCTTGCGGGGTATACGGTCAACCCAGTAGGCGCTGTAATCCGGAGGGTAGCGATTGTTGTCCACCTTGTAGGACTCGAGCCCTGTGGCGACGGTCCGCATGTCTGACTTGACGCGACTGACCTTCGACCGCACCTGCGCCTCCAGGAAGTTGGGGACGGCGATGGCCGCGAGGATGGCGATGATGGCGACCACGATGAGCAGTTCGATGAGCGTGAACGCGTGCTTGACGGACATTGATCAACACTTCCTTCGCGAAGGATGAGGCCTCGGGCCAGAAGAGCGCCGTGCCCCGATCAGGATATTCCGCTGATCTTTGAGAAACGGGATAGGGTCGGAGAGCCGCCACGGCAAGCCCAATTGCAATCGGGCCTCCGTCCCTCGGGACATTCCCAACGCCCTGAGTGGCCATCCCCACGGCCGGAAACACCAAGGGAGCGCGGGCATCCTGCGTGTCCACCGAAGCCAAGCGGAGGTGGGCCCGCAAGTTCCACGCCGGGCGCTTCTCGGGCTCCCCGGAATCATCAGGGTGCCCATGCCGTTCAGTGGTTTGCTCCGAGGTCTATTCATGACGAAAGCTTGGTCTTGGGTTGCGAAATCCCCCCTGCCGGGCCATGCGGGATTCACGCCTCGTAATTCGCGAACCGCCAATCCCACCAAAACAAAAAACGACCTGCCCTCCGTAGCCTTGGCGAAGGAGGAAGAACGCGGAACCCGGAACGCGGAACCCGGAACCCGGAACTTCATTCCCCATTCCGTTTCACCCCTCTTGTTTCACTCTTCACCCTTCCATCCTCCTCCCCGGAAACGCCGGAATGTACCAAAACATCCAAAAAACGCCGCCACGGACACTCACTCTAAAATTTTCCAACTCCAAAAACCCGCGTCACTGCGTCACTCGCGTCACTCCCCGCCGCCCGGCACCAGCGAAGAAATCGCGACTTGGAAAACCTCTTGCGGGGATGGTAGGCCTTGCCAAGCACCCCGCTGCTGCCCACTTGTAAATGGCCATTTGCCCGGAGCACGCCCAATCCTGATGTCGCAGACCCTCACCCCACTCCAGCGCGTCCTATGTATCGTCCCCCCGACGGGTAAGTACATCCGCGAGGATCGCTGCCAGACCCCCATCGACAAGCTCAAGACCGTCGCCCTGCGCCCACCCATCGATCTGATGTACGCGGCGGCGGCATTCGAAAAGGCCGGGGCCGATTGCCGGCTCGTCGATTACCCCGGCGAAGGATGGGGTTGGAACCAACTCGAGGACGACCTGCGCATCTTCAAGCCCAATGCCGTCGTTCTCTCCATCACCACCCCTTCCTTCGAGGAGGACATGCGTGCGGCCACGCTGGCCCGACAGGTCCTTCCCAACGTCATCACCATCGCCAAGGGCGCGCACTTCAACACACTCGACCTGCTGGCCCTGCGCAATCATCCGGACCTCGACATCGGCCTGCGCGGCGAGTATGAACTGACCTGCCTCGAACTCGGCCAGGGGCGTCCTGTCGAATCCATTCCCGGGCTCACATGGAGAGGACCCGATGGCTCGCCCATCCAAAACCCTCCCCGGGCCCTGCCAGTCGACCTCGACCAGATTCCCTACCCGGCCCGTCACCTTGGCAATAACCGGCTTTACATCCGGCCCGACACCGACGAATTGCAGACCACCATCGTCACCAATCGCGGCTGCCCCTTTTCCTGCACCTACTGCCTCGCCAATCAGGTCAGCGGCCTTCGCAACCGCTACCGGTCGGCCGGCAACGTCCTCGGCGAAATCCGCGAGTGCGTCGAGCGCCACGGCATCCGCAACTTCCTCTTCCGCAGCGACCTCTTCACCCAAAACAAGAAGTGGGTCATCGAACTCTGCAAGGCGATCATCGATGCCCGTCTCGACATCTCATGGGCTTCCAACAGCCGCGTCGATACCGTTAACCCGGAGGTCCTCTCCTGGATGAAGAAGGCCGGTTGCTGGATCATCGCCTTCGGCGTTGAAAAGGGCGACGACGCCTCCCTCGAGCGGATCAACAAGAAGGCCACCGCCGACCAGGCCCGCGAGGCCCTGCGCATCACGCGCGAGGCCGGCATCAAGCGCTCCATGTACCTGCTGTTCGGCCTGCCAGAGGACACCGAGGAAACGCTGCGCAACGACATCGAGTTCGCCAAGGAACTCGATCCCGATTTCCTCGAGATATTCTATCCCTACCCCTTCCCCGGCACCCCGCTCTACAGGGAAGCCGTCGAGAAGGGCCTGTTGGAGGATGGCGTCATCCCCGTCGAGGCCTATGGCCTCCCGGCGATGCCCACGCGGCACATTCCCATCGATCGCCTGGCACGCCTGCGCACCGGCGGCCTGCGCAAGTTCTACATGCGGCCGGGCAAGATCGCCACCACCCTGGCCGGAGCCTCTTCCCCGCGCGAGATGGCCAACCTCCTCAAGTACGGCATGATCCAATGCCGGCGGCATCAGTGAAGGCGTGCCGCCGCCGAAAAAGACCGAAGCCAGCGGCTCTCCGCCGGCCGCTTCCGCCCCGCCCCTTCGGCCACCTCCTCCTGATCCGAATCAAGACGCCGACTTTAATTGCGGCCTATTCCCAGGATGCCCCGCTCCCGAGAGGATTGCCCGCGCCATCGCAACCGCTTCATCCCGGTCAAGGTTTCCATAACCGCACGGATATTCCTTCAAGTGCTCCAGTGCACCCGTCAGCACGCCCCGCGCTCCCGTGTCATTTCCCCGCTCCGCATGCAAGAGCCCCACCGCGAGCATGATCAACCCCTTGTAGAAGCCGCGTTCTTCTCCCGGTGTCATGGCCCACAGATCCTCCAGTATCTCGTGCGCCTCGAAATATTCTCCCAAATTGAATAATTCGATATACAGTTTATACTCCGGTGGGGGATACGGTGTCACCACCGGGTCATTGGCGGTTGTCATTGGAATGGATCCTTCCCCGATGCATAATCCACCCGCTCAAGGCTCAGCCCGCACGCGGCTGCCGGAGCCACGCGGGGAGGCAGCGTTCCCTTTGCGAGCGACTCCTTCAGCTCGTCGGTCCCCAACTTTCCGGCACCCACCCGCGCAATCCCGCCCACCAGAAAACGCACCATCCGATGCAGAAAGGAGCGG
>CAYTRP010000358.1:962-4221 GCA_964440195.1 uncultured Candidatus Sumerlaeota bacterium | reverse complement strand
GCTCGACCCGGCGCTGCTGCGCCCCGGCCGTTTCAACCGCCAGATCGCGGTGGATTACCCCGACATCGAGGGGCGTCTGCGCATTCTCAAGGTCCACAGCAAGAACGTCAAGTTGAGCACCAACGTCGAATTGATCAGCATCGCCAAGGGGACCCCGGGCTTTAGCGGCGCCGACCTTGCCAATATCATCAACGAGGGGGCGCTGCTGGCCGCTCGCGGCAACAAGGTCGAGATCGACCAGTTGGATCTCGAAGAGGCCAAGGATCGCGTCATGATGGGGCCCGAGCGCCGCAGCATGAAGATCACCGACTCCGAAAAGCACGCCACGGCCGTCCACGAGGCGGGACACGCCATTGCCGCTCGCTTCACCGAACACGCCGACCCCGTCCACAAGATCACGATCATTCCCCGTGGCCGCAGCCTGGGACTCACGGCTTACCTCCCGAGCGAGGAAAAGCATAGCCGCACCAAGAGCGAGTTGAAGGCCGCGATGGTCATGGCCCTGGGGGGGCTCTCCGCCGAGAAGATCGTCTTCGGCGATACAGGCACCGGTGTCGGCAACGATTTGCAGCGCGTGACCCAGTTGGCCCGCCGGATGATCTGCGAATTCGGCATGAGCGACCGCCTCGGACCGCGCACGTTCGGCGAGACGCGCTCCCAGGTGTTTGTCGGCCGGGACATGAACACCGAAGGACGCGACTACGGCGAGGAAGTCGCCCAGATCATCGACGAGGAAGTGAAGGCGCTCGTCGACGATGCCTATCAAAAGGCCATGACCATCCTGACGGATCGCCGCGGCCTTCTCGACAGCGTGACCGCCGCACTGGTCGAACGGGAAACGATCGACGCCGACGAGTTCGAGAAGCTTGTCGATGGCAAGGAGTTGCCGCCCCTCAAGCTCAAGAGCGATGAGGATGACCGCCCCAAGCCCGAGGCGGAGCCCGAGACCGACAAGGCTCGTGTCCGCAAGCCGCCGCGCATCAGCGACTTTCTGGACAATCCGAGACAGGTACCGGGGACATAGGCAGTGGATTGGTGCGCATGTCGCCTCGCGGTGGGAGGGAAGTCGCCGGGATGTTTACGGCGATGAGGAGGAAACCGGAAGCGAATCGCCGTTTGCCTTCCTCCGGCCGTCATGTTCCAGCCGTCATCGAGACCAAAGGCTTCTTTCATGGGCTTGTTCAATCGCGGCTCCGGTGGTGAAAGTCGCAAGCCTCGCATCCACGACCTGGATACGCGGATCGAGGAGCCTCCGACACCCGCGGCGGCCCCCCCCATGCAACCGGGCGGCAAACTGCCAACCCCCGACTGGCACCGCGAGTTCGAAACGGTCCTCCCCTCGGCTGTCTCGAGTTCCCAGATGAAGTCCGGCTCAAACCCCGTGTCGCATCCGGTCAAGGGAACGCCCATCGCCGAGCAGGCCGCGGCGGCGAAGCCAATCAACAACATGCGCGGTTTGCTGCGGGAAGCGGTTGAGAAGGGCGCATCGGATTTGCACCTTTCCATCGGCGTTCCCCCGATTATCCGCCTCGATGGGCAGTTGATCCCGTTGGAGTATGAAGTCCTCACGGCGGAGGCCTCGGCGAGGTTGGTGTTCTCGCTGATGTCCGAGCACCAACGCGCCCGATTCGAGGAGGATTGGGAACTGGACCTCTCGGTCGACTACCCCGAGATCGGACGATTCCGCGTGAACATCCATCGGCAGCGCGGGGCCGTCGAGGCGGCGGTGCGCATCGTCAACGATGTCATCCTGCCGCTGCGCAAGCTGGGCATTCCACCTGTCGTCGAGGAAATTGCGCGCAAGCAGTCCGGACTTGTGCTGGTGACCGGACCCACGGGATCGGGCAAGACCACCACGCTGGCCTCCATCGTGGACATGATCAACTCGGAACGCCAGTGCATGATCGTGACGATCGAGGACCCCATCGAGTACATCCACCAGAACAAGCGCTCCGTCATCAAGCAGCGCGAGGTGACCAGCGACACGCACTCCTTTGCCCAGGCCCTGCGACACGTCCTGCGTCAGGACCCCGACGTGATCGTCATCGGCGAAATGCGCGATCTCGAAACGATCTCGACGGCGCTGGTTGCCGCCGAAACCGGGCACATGGTCTTCGCCACGCTGCACACGCCGGACGCGTCGCAAACCATCGACCGCATGATCGACGTCTTCCCGCCCCATCAGCAGGAACAGGCGCGCATCCAGGTGGCCAATACCCTGCAGGCGGTTGTCGCCCAACAACTCATCCCGGTCCCCGGGAATCGCGGACGCGTGGTTGCGGTCGAAATCCTCGTCGCGACCCCCGCCGTTCGCAAGATTGTCCGCTCGCAAAAGACCGAGCAACTCTTCACGGCGATGCAAACCAACTGGGAAATCGGCATGATCACCATGGACAAGTCGCTCAAGCTGCTGTTCCAGCAGGGACTCGTCTCGCGCGAGGATGCCGTCGCGCGTTGCCGCTATCCACTCGAGTTCGACACACTCTGATTGTCCGGAGCCCGCCATGCCTGCCAGAATTACAATCAGCCCCAACGGTTCCGCGAAGATCGAGGGCGAGTTCACCATCGTCGACAAGGACGGCAACGCCTACAACACGGCGGGCAAGCCCGCCGTGTTCATCTGCCGCTGTGGGCAGACGAAAAACACGCCCTTTTGCGATGGCTCCCACAAGACATGCGGGTTTGTCGGGCCGAGTGAAGCCCGCTAGGCGAGGACGCGCAGGACGACCTTGCCGAGTGGTCCGTCCTTCAGGCGCGCAAACGCGTCCAGCAGCTTGTCAAATGGCCATGCCGAATCGACCAGCGGTTTTCGGCCGGTGGCATTGAGCACCTCCACGACGTTTGCCCACGTCTGGCGCGCGCCTTCCGCCGTGTAGGTCCCTGCCGCCACTCCGCCGATCAGGAGGCGGCGGAAGAACAGCTTCGACGTGTTGAACTCGGGAACGGGCCCGGCAAGTCTTCCAACGCAACTGATTCGTCCTCCAAAGCCCATCACGTCCAGCAGCGAATTGAAGCCGGTGCCTCCGATGTTGTCCACCGCAAGAGCGACTCCCGGCTTGCCTGCGAATTCGCGAATCTTGGCAACCAACTCGTCATCGGCCGGATCAAGAACAAGGTTCGCACCCTCGGCGAGGAGCGCTTCTGACTTGGAAGTCCCGCGCGACAGGGCAATCACACGGTGGTTCATCGCGCGTGCAAGATGGATGCAAGCGAGCCCGACTCCGCCCGGCGTCGTGGTAATCACGGGCGCTTCGGGCGG
>CAYTRP010000358.1:0-952 GCA_964440195.1 uncultured Candidatus Sumerlaeota bacterium | reverse complement strand
ACGACGCCGGGCTCCACGATCCCCCACATGGTCAGCGCCTGATGCGCGGTCAGATAGGCCAGCGGTCCGGCAGCGGCCTCCTCGTCCGTCCATCCACGAGGTGCTGCGGCTGTGAAGGCAGCCGGAACGAGGAAGTATTCCGCAAACGCGCCGGGGGTGTTCACGCCAACCTCGCTTCGCAGGAGGACGATGCGGTCGCCGGGCTTGAGTTCCTCAACACCCTCACCCACGCGCTCGACGATTCCGCAGGCGTCACGACCAAGGATGTGCGGGAAAGACGGCTTCGCCGGATACAATTTCTCCGCGAGGTAGCGATCCGCGGGATTCAGCGCCGCGACCCGCGTGCGAACGAGGACTTCTCCCCTGCCGGGCGTCGGCACCGGAGCATCCGAGGCAAGCCGGAGAGCCGAGAGACCCTCCTGACGGTCAAGATACCACGCCTTCATGTTCACGGCGGTATTCCCCCTACAAGGCTTCTGGTTTGGCGGGAGCGAGGGCCGACTGCGCGATGGCCTTCACCTGCTTCAAATCCAACTTCCCGCTCCCCAGCAGGGGCAATTCCTTCACGGGGATGAAGTCCTGGGCGCGGGGCACCCACAGCGCCGGCAGTCCCATCTCACCGCCCGCCACCCGCTCCAGCGCCGCACGCCACTGCGTTTCCGGCAGGGTCGTCAGCACCGCCAGGCGCTCGCCTTTGCGCGGATCTGGAACTCCGGCGACGGCAAAGGAGGGTTCTTCCGCTCCCGAGGCCGCCTGAAGCGCCTCCTCGACGCGCAAGTGCGGCACCATCTCGCCTCCGATCTTGGAGAAACGCGAGAGCCGGTCGGTAATCGTGATGAAGCCATCCTCGTCGAGTCGCGCAATGTCACCCGTCACATACCATCCATCGCGCAGGACTTCCGCGGTGCGTTCCGGCGACTTGTAGTACCCCTGCATGACATTGGGGCCATTC
>CAYTRP010000357.1:0-4245 GCA_964440195.1 uncultured Candidatus Sumerlaeota bacterium | reverse complement strand
GAGAAGCTCGGCATCCCCCTCGTTCATCACAACCCGGAGGTCGGCGAGGGACTGGTGGGTGGCCGAGAACAAGATGCCCGACCTCTACGGTCCGCTCATCCGCGCGTTCAACCCTTCCCTCCAGATCACCGACGAACAGATCGTCGAGCGGTGCCACATCAACACCGGCGTCTTCGGATTCCGGCGCGGAGATCCCTTCGTCGGCGAGTGGGCCAGGGCCTGTGAGATCATCACGAAGGACCGCTTCCTTCTCAAGCTCTGCCGTTGCCGGGATCAGTCGGCCTTGGCGGCATGGCTCGCGGCGAACCCCAAGGACGCGCCCCGCCTGATCCCCGACTCGCGGTGGAACTACCCGGCCAACGGCCTGCAAGCCTCCATGCGCCTCCAGCGCAAGAAGTACCCGGCGGGCATCGACCTGCTGGTCGAACTCGCGAAAGACCACCCGCAAGCCTACATCGTTCACTTCCTGGGACGCCCCAAACCATGACCATCATCAAGTCTCCCCACCTTTGCGACCGCCGGGACTTCGGCGCGTTCTGCAACTTCCACAGGGTCCGCATCGCCGTCGAGGTGGGCGTGGACCAGGGCAACTTTTCCAGCGCGTTCCTTCACCAGTGGCGCGGCGAAAAAATGTACCTCGTGGATTCCTATCCAAGCACGCCGGGCTACTTCATGCACGACCGGGAGTTCGACTACCAGTGCGTGCTGCACGTCCTTGGCCGCCACCGGAACAAGTGCCGGTTCATCCGGGCCGAGAGCGTGAAGGCCCCGGCGCTTTTGCGGAAAGGGGACATCGACAGCATCGGGTTCGTCTATCTCGACGGCGACCACTCGCATCCAGCCGTGACGGAGGACATCAAGGCTTGGTGGCCCGTTGTCCAGCAGGGCGGCATCCTCGCCGGGCACGACTGGAACTGGGACGGCGTGAGTTCCGCCGTGGTCGAGTTCGCCGACAAGAACGGACTGGATGTTTATCATACCCACGAGAACAAGAGCGTGGGGCCAAGCTGGTACGTCTTCAAGAAGTAGCGGGCATTGGGACGGGGTGGAGCAGATGGCAGCTCGCCGGCCTCATAAGCCGAAGGTCGCTGGTTCGAGCCCAGCCCCCGTCCCCAATCACCGCCCGGTGGCCGCCGCGCGGATCAGGTTGTCCACCTCGGTCTTCTTCGCCTTCCACATGCGTCGGCCGCTGGCGTAGTTCGTCGAGGCCATCGAGGTCAGTTGCGTCGCCCCGGTCAGCTTGATCGACGCGGCGAAGGCCGCCTCCATCTCGCGCTCCATCTCCAGCAGGTCCAGCCGGAGTGCCGCCAGGTCCTTCACGATCTGGCCGCGCCGCTGGAGCGTGGGGTTGTTCTGGAGGACGCGCTTTTGCGAGTATAGCCGGTCGTTGAAATGCGAGTGCGTTTCGCGGGTGCGGACGAGATATGCCGCATCCCATTGGGTCTGCACCGGACGAACGCCCGTGGCCACGCCGGTCAGGGCGTCCACGAAGTCCGCCGTGCGCCCGAAGCGGTCAACCTCGCCGGTCGCCGCGCGGGACAGGCGGTTGTATTCGTACCCAAGGAAGGGCATGAGCGGCGGGGAATACTTCTGCACGGTGTTGAGCGCGATGGCGGAAAGCGTCTCGCCGGTCGAGGCGTCCCGCGCGAGTACCCGGTTGCCGCTGGTGTCCATGCCCAGCATGGCGATCGCAACCGCGTCGGCCAGCGGTGCCCCGCCGACGAAGTCCATCATCGCGGCACGGGGGTTCCTGTCCGATCCTCCAAGGCCAAGCACCGTGGCGATCTTCTCCATGTCCGATCGCGCGCCGACGAACGGGACCACGTTGTCGAGGTTGATATACTTCAGCTTTCCATCGGCCCCCTTGTAGGCGAACAGGTGGTTGTGCCGGTAGTATTCCGGCAGGAGCAACTTGGCCTTCTGCCACTCGTCGTCCTCGTCATCGGAAAGGAAAGCCGAAAGGATGGCGCCCCAGAAGGCCGTGAATGCCAGCGCCATGACCGGGCGATGGACGACCAGGTTGTAGTGGATGCGCGGCATTTCCGCCATGAAGGAAAGGAACGGGGAAACGATGGGGGTGCGTTGGGCGATCTGGACGCCAAGGGCAACGCGCGAATAGTCCGGGTTGAACATGTTCACCCAGTCGCTCGCCTCCTTGCCGTCGCCCCCGTTCTTCTCGTACCGCTTCAGGAACCCGGCGATGCGAAAGACCTGGTCCTCGGCCATGTAGAGCACCTTGGCCCCATCGATGAAGCTCCTGCCCCCGCGAACCACCATGTTCTGCGTGAGCGGGTCCGTCACGGCGGCGAGGGGATCGTTCTTCAGCTTGTCCACCCAGCCCTTGGTCCACTCCCCGGTGATGTTCTCCTGGTCCAACAGCAAGCGCCGGGTTTCCGGGCGGGCGTAGAATTGCTTGGCCAACCCGCCATGCTTCGCGGCCAGCTTGTAGTCGGCGCCATTGTGCCCGACCGCCGGCACGGCACCCATCAGCTTGCCCAGCCGGGTTTTCGAGAACTCGGTGAGGATGCGTCCCCCCGCCGAATCCGGCGCGTTCAGGACCGCCAGCGCCCGGAAGTAATACTTCCAGTTGAACGGGTTGAACGGGGAAATCCCCGTGTAGGTGGCGAACACCAGACCGTTGCCGATGGTGTTCCGCGCGTGGGTTCCGGTGGACAGGACTGTCTGCGCGATCTTGAAGGGTGTCGCCGTCCAGCGGTCGATCCACTCGATCATGCCGGTGTTTGCGTGGACCATGTTGTCGATCTGCTCGTAAACCTCGGCGGTGACGAACATTCCCTCCAACAGGCCGTACTTGCCCGGCTGAATGGCATTCTTCTCGCCGGGCTTTCCCCCGCCCAGAATGCGGAAGGCCCCGTTCTTCGCCGCCTCCGGGTCGTTCGCCTCGTAGGCGTACCGGGTCCCGTCGTCGCGCCGTGCGTACCGCAAGGCGGCGAACAGGTCAAATCGCGCGATCATCTGGTTCAACTGGTGAATGGTCAGGTCGGCGGCGACCACGGGGTCCTTGATGACGCCCCACACGTCGAGAAGTTCCTGGGGGAGGCGCTTGTTCAGCTTGCGCAGGCGGTCCATGGGGATGCCTTGCGACCCGTCGCCGCGCATCCCCTTGCTCTCCCGGAACATCATGTATTGGAACAAGTCCCCGTTGGCCGCGTCCAGTTCGTGTTTCTGGAGGGGCTTGTCGCGAAGCTCGGCCAGCTTCTCGTAATGGGCATCCGTGAGGAATTCCCCCTGCTCGGAGGTCTTGCCCGTGAGGATGTCAACGGCATGGGCGTACATGTCGTCCATGAGCGTCTGACGGTTGAAGCCGGGCTGCTTCTCCTTGATGGAGAGCATCCTGCGATACCCCTTTTCGATGTCCGCCTCGTCGCTGAATGCAAGTCCTTCCGCCTTCAGGCGGTTGACCATTGCCAGCCAGTTCACCGCCCGCTTCCAGACCTCCGGCTGGCGCTTGCGGATCATCCGAGTCCATCCGGGCATGTGATCCAACTTGTATTGCCGGGCAACGTAGGTCTTGATGTTCGATTCAATGATGGCCAGCGTCTCGTCCTTGGCCGCGCCGCGCGCGAGGAGCGCCCGGGAAAGCGTGTCGATGGCCTGCCGGGCGTCGAGGGCGGCCTTGCGCTGTTCCGTTGT
This sequence comes from uncultured Candidatus Sumerlaeota bacterium, assembly GCA_964440195.1. Taxonomy (GTDB): domain Bacteria; phylum Sumerlaeota; class Sumerlaeia; order SLMS01; family JAHLLQ01; genus CAYTRP01. The sequence goes on along the minus strand of CAYTRP010000357.1, from coordinate 591 downwards.
CAGCGACCCAAACGGGATGTCCCGGTTGGCGATGTCGAGTTCGGCGTCCTCGTTAAACACAAGCTTGCTCATGGCCTCGCGCTGGTCGCCGTTCGCCTTGGCGAACAGGCGTTTCAACGCCCGCGTGATCGCCCACCGGTCCATCGCCCCCATCGCCTCCTGGCTGACGATGATGGATTGCAGGCGGGCGAACTCCGATCCTCCCATCGCCGACGTGGGCATGAGGTAGAGCATGGCCTTGAGCATGACGCGCTGGGCGTGTAGCCGGGCCGGGGAGCGGGGCTTGCCGTCGAGCGGGTCCGGTGCGTTGATGAGCGAGGAGGTCCGCTGGATGCCCTTCAGTAGCTCGTCCGCCACCATGACGAGCGCGGCGCGATGCAGACGCGGCTTCGGCCGGTTGAACTCTCCCGTGGCCAGCATCCAGTAAGTGTCCGTGCTGATGGGAGGCGTCTTGGCAAAGGGGCTGAGGCGCTGGATGAGCTGCGCGAAATACTCGTACAGACGGCTGGCGATGGTTTGCGCGTCCAGCTTCCCCTCGCGATAGTACCGGAAGCCGTAGGCCCGGCGCTCGGCGGGGTCCGTGGCGATTTC
>CAYTRP010000356.1:0-4263 GCA_964440195.1 uncultured Candidatus Sumerlaeota bacterium | reverse complement strand
GGCATCGCTTCGTCATGGGCACGGCCACCGGTTGGCAAAGCACCAAGATCGGCGCCGGACCCGTCCCCATCGAGACGCCCGAGGGTTGGGTGCTCATCTACCACGGCGTTCTGACGTCGTGCAATGGGTTCGTGTACAGCATGGGCGCGGCGATCCTCGACCTCGACCAGCCGTGGAGGGTGCTTCATCGCACGCGGCGCTACATCCTCGCGCCGACCGAACTCTACGAGTGCGTGGGCGACGTCCCCAACGTGGCGTTCCCCTGCGCGGCCATCCATTATCCGCAAACCGACGAGTTGCGCGTGTACTACGGCGGAGCGGACACGTGCGTGTGCCTTGCGACGACGACCCTCTCCGAGTTGATCGCCTTCATCAAGGAACACGACATGATGAACGGCGGGTGAGTTGGGTCGGAGGCAACACCGGGAAGGCCAGAGACTTCGGGTGTATTCGGTAGCAATACTTTCTTTGCGGCCAAGAAGCAAATCATAAGCACAGAGTACACCGGGGGCACAGAGAACGGACAAGCGTGGGGGCCGGTTTCGTTCTCTCTTTTCTCCGCGATCTCTGCGGACTCTGTGCTTCAAATCGTTTTTGGCTCGTTCTATCCTGTCGGGAACAAACCCGAGATGCGGCCTGATCTTCGTCCTCAGAGATCGATGTCCGGCCCGAAGTCGACGAGGAAGCGGACCGTGCGCGATTGATTCGCGGGCATGTCGACATCGACCTGCACCGAGACGCCCACATCCCGCGGCCCATCGGTGATGCCGTCGCCGTCCGCATCGTGCTGCGCGGTGCCGCGCAGCTCCCCGGGAATCCGGTAGCCGGCGGCTCGTGGCCCGATGGTCTCGAAGGGACCGGTGCTTCGCCAGTAGCTCGACGCCCCGGCTTCGCCGGCAACGCCCAGGAAGTGGTGCGGCGCGCCTTCGACGCTGAAGAGGAGGCCGGACGTGCTGTCCGGCGCCGTGCCATCCGGGGGATGGTTGAAGGCGAGCACGGTTTGCTCGGCGGTGTTGGTGGCCTTTGGCAGAATTGCCAGCCGGTCTTCCGACGCCGAGGAATCGGCCGTCGTCAGGTCCACGTCCGTGAACCACATCATCCGGACGGTGCGATCCTCCGGGCCGCCATTGCGAAGGGTCCATGCGAGTTCGAGGCGCGGCGAATCCGTGCCCGTCACGCGGACCGCGAGATCGGAAGTCAGCCACGTGTTGCCGCCAAACGACATTCCCTCGTGGCGCATGGTGTCCTGCGTGGCCTCCACGCGGCCATCCTTGATGTGGGCGTCGCCGCTCGTTGAAGTGGCAAAGATGGCGTGCTCACCGTCGTGAAGGAGAAAGTTCATCGCGTAGATAGTGGTGCCGGATGCCGCGTTCGCCGGTTTGAAGGTGGCATCGTCCGAGCTGATGACGCCGCGGCTGGAAATCTTGTTGATCACGAGACGCGGGTCCGGTCCCCCGGACAGCAGCCGATGCGTCGCCACGGGGAGGTTGTACGGGTTTCCGACGAGGATGTCCACGATGCCGTCGCGGATGGTGTTGATCTCCGTCGATCCGCCGTTGTTCAGGAGGATGATCGCCTCGCCCGTTTCGGGAAAGTGAGCGAAGTAGTTGTTGAAGCCGGCATAGGAGCCCGAGTGCCCCATGTAGCGGATGGTCTCCCCCCGCGGGTTTTGCACCGCGATCACATTGACGCCGTAGCCGTAGTTGCCATGTTGGGGGCTGAACATCTTCCGCCGCCACTCCTCGCCGAGCAGGAGGTTCTCGCGCAGGTTCTTGTCCCAGCGCAGCATGTCGCTCGCGGTGGAATACATCGATCCCGCCGCGCGCCAGATCGTCATGTCCTGGTATCCCGTGGGCTGATAGTTGCCGTCGCTGTCGAGGCGGTATCCCTGGGCGCGGCGCGGCATCAAACCCGTGTGGGTGTAGGCCCCCGTGTCGGGCATCCCGCCGCGCCGGGCGATGCGCTCGTTGACCACTTCCTCCCACGGCCTGCCCTCGATTTCCTCGAGGATCGCGCCGAGGATGTAGTACCCCGAATTGCAGTAGGAGTAGCGCTCGCCCGGCTCGGCCTCAAGGTCGTTGGAGCAATACTTCTCGACGAAGTCGCGCATCTGGTGGTTGAGCCGGCTCGGCCCGGAGAAGAATCCGCTGAAGTCCGAGTAGTTTGGAATGCCCGACGTGTGGGTGAGCAATTGATGGATCGTGACGCGGCCGCCCGTGTCCCCGCGATACCAGGCGAGGTGGTCGGAAATGGTGTCGTCGAGCGACAGCTTCCCCTCCTCGGCCAACTGGAGGATCATCAGCGCCGTGAACTGCTTGGTCACCGACGCGAGGCGGAACTTCGTGTCGCGGTCAACCGTCGCCCCCCACTCCGCGTTGGCATAGCCGTAGGACTTTTCAAAGATCACCTCGCCGTCGCGCGCCACCACCGCGATGCCATTGAACATCCGCCCGGCATTGTAGGCATCCATGAGGCGCTCGATGTCCCTGGCCATCGGATGTTCCGCCCCCGGTTCCCCCCATTCCGGCGCCGCCACCGGCGGGACCGTTTGGCAGCCCGTCATTCCCACCAGGGAAAGCGAGACAAGAAAACCCAAGGCGTATCGCATGACGACTCCTCGCACGGCGGCTGGATTCAATCGAAGCCAACGTGTCCCGTGCCCGTGCCCTGCGGGCAATGACAACGTGATGGGACGGCGGCGGTGATTGTGGGAAGCCGCTTGACATCCGCCGTTCCCTGATGGTCTCAAATCATGACGATGGTGTGAGTCTCCGGGTCTCCTGCCGGGAGTGACAAATGCTCAAGACTGCGCGAAACGCCGTTGCCTCATCGGGGCTTGCGCTCTGCCTCCTGGCGAGTGGTGTCAGCGCGACTTGCAGGCCGAGCTTGACAGGCTTTTCCCCGGGCAGCAGCTTGTCCGCGTGACGGGCATTCGAATCGAGCCGAGATCGGGCCAGACGGTGCAACTCAAGGACATCCCAAGAAATTTGCGCTGCTCCAACTCGATCACGGTCGAGCATCCTCCTTCATCAAGATTACGGAGGACAGGCACCCGCGCGGCAGCAGGAACGTCAGGGCCTGCCCACTGTAATCTCGATGAAGGTGGGTTCCACTACGACCAAGTGGGAAGCGTGCTTTCGGAATCCGATGCCAGCGGTAATCTTTCGGCAATGCACTATCAAGACGCGTTCGGCGTGCGGCAGGAGGACTGGGCGACCGGCGTCCCCGGCGGCACGAGGGACGGCTGGGCGCACAACACGAAGGAACCCGACCCCGGCACCGGCCTCCTATACATGTACCAGCGGCATTATGTGCCGGAGTATGGGATGTTTGTGAGCAGGGCGCCGTATGAGGTGATCTACGAGCATGAGTATACGTTTGCAGGACAGAATCCGGTTACATTTGTGGATCCAAGAGGCGAGCAATACTCGGAGGGGTATTATTTGCCGGAAATGTGGACTAGCTCACCTCCAGGTCCCCTCCCTGTTGGCCCCCCAATGGATTTAGAGGATCTGAGCGCTGCGGGAGGTGCTGTGCTCGGCGCTATGAACCTTGCAGGTCGGGCGCTTCAAGGGATTAATTCCGTCCTTGATCCACTAGAATATCTCCCTCCTCCGTCAGGAGGTGCGGAGTATCCTCATTATGGTCCCGCTAAACCCTTCACATTCTATGCCCTACAAGTTCCATATACGAGTTGCAGGACAAATGCTGACCGAAACACGGCTTTCTTCAACTCTATCCCGGGATTCAGAGCAAGAACTTCCTTCATCAGTTACGTTCCGGACCCTAGTTCGAACTGGGGCCATGCCTACTCTGAAGTTGCTTTCCCTGGAGGGGATGTATATATATTTGATAACTATGTGTTTCTAATTTTTATTCCAGTTAATTGAGAGGGGCTTATCTGTATGCTTAATCGAATGATTTGCTTTATCTCTTTCGCTTTTTCCTTTTTCGCTGGAAGTCTCTTTTTGGTCATCGAACTGTATGTACGGGAGGGCCCTGAGCGCTCCGCCGTCTCGGTCCTTTTTGCCATTGCAATGTATTGCTGTGCAGCCATATGTGGTTGGGAGTGGCTAAAGTCACTAAAGAGAAAATAAACCCGGAGCGCAGGGCCATGACGATGCGGCTGCAGGCCGAGGTTGACAGGCTTTTCCCGGGGCAGCAACTTGTCCGCGTGACGGGCATTCGAATCGAGCCGAACTGGGGCCAGACGGTGCAACTCAAGGACATCCCAAGAAATTTGCGCTGCCCCAACTCGATCAC
>CAYTRP010000355.1:0-4265 GCA_964440195.1 uncultured Candidatus Sumerlaeota bacterium | reverse complement strand
GGGATTGGGCATGAGTGGATGTGGAAACAGCGCGGGCGGATTGGGCGCCCTTTTCGGAGGTTTTCGGGTCATGGCAGAGACCGTTTTTGGCAAGATCATCCGGGGTGCCATTCCGGCACAGAAGGTCTGGGAGGATGAGCAGTGCATCGCCATCCGGGACATCAACCCGGTGGCGCCGGTGCACCTGCTGGTGATCCCGAGGAAGGAAATCGAATCGCTGGAGGACGCCAGCGCGGAGGACAAGGCGGTGCTGGGGCACCTGACCTGGGTGGCGGTCGAGCTGGCCCGCAAAGAGAAGATCGACCAGAAGGGTTACCGGCTCGTCTGGAATTGCGGCGGGCATGGCCAGCAGTCGGTGAATCACATCCACCTGCACGTCCTTGGCGGGAGACAGATGGAGTGGCCCCCGGGGTGAAAGGAAGAGTGAGGTGTGAAGTTTGAAGGGTGATAAGGCGTTGCGGAGATGAGCTCGAACCCGGAATCGAGAAGCGATCTTCCCGAGCGGACATTCGATTTTGCCCGGAGAATCGTTGGCCTGTGCATGAAGCTTGAGGAAACCAGGGGAGTGGGAGTGATTCTCGCGAGGCAATTGTTGCGCTCCGGCACGTCGATAGGGGCCAATGTGGAGGAAGGACAGGCAAGCCAAAGCCGGGCGGACTTCGCCGCCAAATACTCCATCGCCTGCAAGGAGGCCCGAGAAACGCGCTATTGGCCGAGGCTACTCGCCGCCAGCGGTATCCTTCCGGAGAGCAAGATGGAGCCAATCCTTGACGAAGCGAACCAATTGGTGTCCATCCTGACGGCAATAATCAAAAAGACTCGAGCTTCGAATCCTGAAGGCTCGACCAAATCAAGGAAGTAACGCCGCTTTTTCACTCTTCACCCTTCACCCTTCACCCCCACCCCCACTCAAATGATCGAACTACCCGAAATCCGAATCGAAGTGGAGCGCTCCCGTCACGAGACGGTGGAGGTGGCGTTTGAGGTGGAGCCCAAGGCGCTGGAACTCGGGGACGATCCCGAGTATCGGTTCGTGTCCAAAGTGCGCGGGCACCTGCGGGCGCGCATGATCGGGGGCGAGACGATCCACGTGCGGGGAGAAGTGACGACGGAGGCGCGGGCGGCGTGCGTGCGGTGTCTGGAGGAGTTGCCGATTCCGGTGCGTGCGGAGGTGGATCTGATGTTCCTGCCGGAGCCCTCGGCGGCGGACAAGCACCGGTTCGCCCAGTTGGAGGAGGACGAGAAGCTGTACTATTCGGGGGATTTCGTGCACCCGGCGGAGCAGTTGCGCGAGGAGTTGATGGTGAACCTGCCGTACCTGCCGTCGTGCGAGCTGGGCCCGGGGGAGGTGTGTCCCGTGCAGGGGAGGCGGATCGAGTATCCCCCGGTCGGGGGGGACGGGGGGATCGAGGCGGTGAAGGGCCCCGAAAAGGTGAAGGAGACGGGCAACACGCTGGCGGCGCAGTTGGCGCGGGTGCGCAAGCAGATGGGGAAGGGGTGAGGGGGTGGTTGAGCACGCCCCAATGGCTCTGGGAAGTGCGATATTGACCTTGTCAGTCCGGTTTCACCGGTAGACACTTACGACTCTCGTTGAGGTGATGCTGCCAACCCGCACATCGACCGTTTCCGTTAGTGATAGTGGCGAAGGAGGACACCATGAGCGCAAACCGCAACCGGACCGCAACGCTCCTACTCACCGCCGCCGCGCTCCTTGCCTTGCCTGCCATTTCCGGTGCCCAGTATGTGGAGCACTGGCGGCATGAAGGGCCAGGGAAGGTGGCGGGTGGCGACTACTTCATGCATGACCAGGCGACGGGCATGACATACAATCCCGTGACCGACAATGTCCTTCTGGCTGTTGCCTATATCCACACGATTCCAAACGCGAGTCAGGTCCTGATTTTCGATCCGGAGGACGGCAGCGTCAAGACGCCCATGACGACCACTGGCGTTTCCGGTGGACACTCGGGCGTGAAGAAGATCGCCGTGGTTGACCGGGGGGCTGGTAACTACTCGGTTTATGTCAGCACCTTTACCGAAGACGCCAAGTATGATCCCGATGCCACAGGGCTCGGCAGGCAGCCGTTCCGGCTGTACCGATGGGAAGGGCAGGGTGGCGCGGACGAAAGCACTCTTGGCCCACCAACGATGATCTATTACAATCAGGTCGCCAATGCGACCATGGACTTGGTTGGTTCGAAGGCCATCGGTCCTCCGCTACCTGCCGTCTCAGGGCCTTCGTTCGGTGTGGGGCAAGCCATTCAAGGGATCCATGACTTCGAAAGCGAACAGACCAAGCTCTATGTCGCGGCAACGAGCGGGGTCATCATCATGACTGTGGACGAGACAAGCGGCGAAGTAGCGTCGGTCAAGCGACTGCCGCTCATTGCCGAATCGGGCCTTAGTTCCAACACGGATATGGGCATGTCACTGGATGCGGAGGGAAACATCTACGCCAGCAGCACCATTTTTCAACCAACAGGCGCTTTTCTGGCAAGCATCGACTCGACAGTGCTGCCCGGAGAAGCGCCTCAGGTCAGGTATATGCATCTGGATGGCCGAAGCTATCTGGGGCACATTCGGCGTATAGCCCCTCCATTCCCAGGCACCTCTGTGATTCGGATCATCGACATTACGGGTGGCACCAAGAATGCGAGGGAGTTTGCGATTTCGGATCCGGCAAACTACGCATGGATGAAGGGGTCGGTGCGCGGCGACGTCGCGCTCGACACGAAGCGCGGGCGGTTCATCGGCCTGATTACGGGTAACATGCTCGTCTCCTTCTCGCAGGAGGAAGAGCCCGGCGTGACGGTGGCGGATTTCGCCGCGACGGTGGACGAGGCGAGCGGCGTCGTGACGGTCTGGTGGAAAACCACTTTGGAAATCAAGAATGCCGGTTTCAATGTGTACCGTCTGGAGGGGAACGACACAACCGCCGGGTCGCGGGTGAACGCGGCGTTGATTCCGTCAGCCGGTGGCGGCGGCGGGCCGTACAGCCTGGAGGACACGGCGACACTGGCCCCGGGCGCGACGCGCGGTTACCTGCTGGAGAACGTGGACCTCGACGGCAACGCCACGGCCCACGCCCCGGTGACCGTCACGCGCGAGGCTGCGAACAGCGCGGTGGGCGAGTGGGAGCGGTATTGATTTAGCGCAAACAAGCCAATACCCCCAAACCACGATACTTAAGGAGCACATTCATGAGCATGAAATCCGACCAAACCGCGAACCGCCTGCCCACCGCCGCCTTGACCCTCGCGCTCCTTGCCGTATCGGGCATCGCGAACGCCCAGTACGTGGAGCACTGGCGGCATGAGGCACCCAATAAGGTCGCTGGAGGCGATTACTTCACACACGACCGTGCGACCGGAATGGCTTACAACCCCGCCACCGATCATGTGCTCATGGCGGTCAACTGGCTTCACGTTCTTCCCGATGCGCGTTACGTTCTCGTGTTTGATGCAGAAGATGGGGCCGTCGTGAACCCGATGACGACAACTGGTTTGACTGATGGATTGCCTCGAATCAAGAAGATCGCCGTAGTGGATAGGGGCGGAGGCGAATACTCGATTTACGTTTGCTTGCTGACGGAAGATGCCAAGTACGGAATATCCGGCTTCGAGAAGGCGACGGAACCGTTCCGCCTGTGGCGATGGGCTGGCTCCAACGGGGCGGATGAGTCCACCATCGGAGCACCCACACTGATCTATCAAAACCAGACCATTGATGCCCCGGTCAAGATCCTGACGCCGGAGGAGCAGATCGGCCCGCCTCTTCCGCCCGTGCCTGGGACAATTTTTGACATCGGGCATGCGCTTCATGCCCGTTACGATTCGTCAGCCGAACTGACGAGGCTGTACATCGGCTCCGGACGCGGCGTGGTCATTATGACGGTCGATGAACAGGATGGGGCAGTCAGCGATGTGGAACTCGTCAAGCTGGAGACGGAAGATGGCAGCTTTATCAACGCCAGCTTTGGAATCAGTACTGATACTCGCGGAAACTTGTACACAGGGAAATGGGTCCACGGCCCGGAAGGCGAGTATCTCGGGAAACTGAACGAGGATCTCTGGACGGGAATCTCCAAAGAGTACAGGATCATGGAGACGAATGGGCGAAAGTTCTTGGGACACGTCTGGCAGGTCAATCCAGCGACTAAAAGCGTCATTAGGATTCTTGACCTGACGACGGGTCCGGAAAATGCCACCGTGCACTCTTCTACCGTTCCGCTCGTTAAATCAGGAATCGGCCTGGGCCGCCTGGGT
>CAYTRP010000354.1:0-4275 GCA_964440195.1 uncultured Candidatus Sumerlaeota bacterium | reverse complement strand
CTACTTCGTCATGGTTGCCCGAAGCCCCTCGTTGATGCGCGCGACGAAGACCGCCGTGCCAGCCTCATTGAGATGCAGGCCATCGCCCGTGAAGTCCGCGCGCAGCAAGCCATCCCCTCCCACGAGCAGTTCGTGCGTGTTGAGGAGAAGACATCCCTGGCGCTCGGCGATCGCGGGCAGGAGCGCGTTAAAGGCCACGACGTGTTCGTTGATGATTGCGTAGCGGTCGCGTGCGGGCCCGCAAGTGAGCAGGACGACGCGCGTCCCGGGCAGCCGTTGGCGGATGGCCGCCACGTTGAGCTCATGGCGCCCGGCGATTGCTTCCAACGCTGGGCCGCCATTGCGGGCGAGGTCGCCAAGGTCGTTTGTGGCGTCGCTGTAAACGACCACGTCGGGTCGTACATCAAAGACGCTCTCCTCCAGTCGCCATGCGGTTCCCCGGCCCGCGACCCCGACGCCTTCCGCAATGATGCCGCGATTCACGACTTGGAAGTCCGGAAAGAACTCCGCCTTGAGCGCCTCCATCGTGGAAGGCCCAAGGAGCACCAGCACGGGGCGCGGGAGTGGGTTGAGCGTGGCCTGGGCATTCCCGTCATGAAAGACGCGAACGCGCTCGTACCAATGGCGCTGCCATTTTGAGAGCCCTGGCGTCTCGTCGATCATGGCTGCCTGGTGGAACACCAAGTGCTCGTTCAGGTGGTCACCCCAATAGTCCCACGTGTGGGTTCCCGCATGCTCCCGCCAGGTGTGGGGAATGCCCAACCCCATGAAGCGCTCGTGTAGGAGGCGATTGTCGCGGATCGCGCCGGTGCCTGTGTCTTCGACGCCGCAATCGAACAATATCCGCGTCGCCGTGCCCTTGAATACCGCCGCCTGGTCCCAGACGGAGTGCGCCTCCCAACGGCCGGGATGCTCTTCAATGGTTCCCAGCCGTTGGTCGAGTTCCCACTTCCCGCCATGATTCGTCAACTTGAGGATTCCGGACAGGGAGGACACCGATCCAAAGACCCCCGGGTTGCGCGTCGCGAGGATCATCGCGCCATGTCCGCCCATCGACAGGCCCATGATCCCGCGCGCGGTCGGATGCACGGGAAACCGCGCCGCAACATCGGAGAGCAGATCCTTCATCACATAGCTCTCGTACTGCGATTCCGGCATCAACGGACTATCGAGATACCACCCAAACTCCCCGCCGTCGGGCAGCACCAGGATCATTCGATGCTGCTTGACCAGGTCCCGCAGCGCGGTGTTGTTGTACCAGTCGGCATAATTGCCCCAGGCACCGTGAAGAATCAACAGCACCGGGAACACTTCCCCCTCCACCGCGTCCACCGGGACGTAAGCGTAGTACGACGCCTCGCGGCCGAGCGCGTTGCTTGCATGGGTCACCACCCGGAATCCCTCTTCGGGCGCCGCGCTTGAGCGAAATGCCATGGCCATCAGGATCATCAGCATCATCCATCGCATGGCGAGTGACCTCGTTTCCCATCAAGATGACTCATTCAACCCATGGCCGCGCAGGACGGGCTGGCGGGCAAGGCCCATCCGAGCGATAAATCACTCCATCGTGGCCACCGCGCGTTCTCGCCCCGTGACGGGAAAGACTACTCGGCGGCCAGTTCGGCCTCCTGCTCCGGCACCGATTCGTCCAGCTTTACGAACAATGCCTTCGGTTCCCTCAGCGCCTGCCCCGCCGCAAGGGGTCTTGCCTCCCAGCGGCCAATGGCCCCGCCGTGATCGTAGCGCAGCACCTGATGCCGCCCGCGCGCGTCCTCCACCGTCTCCGCGAATTGCCGTCCGAAGAGTGGCCCCTCGAATCCCAGCATCTCGTGGACCTTCTGCGAGCTGAACGGAATGATCGGCGACCACAGGATGTTCAGCCACTGGATGCACTGCAACGCGCACCACACGCTGGTCGCCGCCGCCGCCGGGTCCGTCTTGATGACCTGAAACGGCGCCGTGTCCGTGATGTACTGGTTCACCTTCTGCGACAGGCGCTTCACTTCCGTGCACGCCGCCTTCAGCTTCACCCCATCATACAGTTCGCCGACAGTTACGAAGCCGGCCTTCACTTCCTCAAGGAGCACGGCCTCGCGCTCGCCCAGTGGGCCCGGTGCCGGGACCCTGCCCTCGAAGCGCTTGAAGGCAAAGCTCAACACCCGGTTGACAAGATTCCCCCAGTTTGCCAGCAGCTCGTTGTTCACGCGCTCGACGAATTCGTCCCAAGTGAAGTCCACGTCGCTCCCCTCGGGTGCCATCGCCGTCAGCGCGTACCGCCACGCATCCGGCTGGTAACGGTCCAGCACCGACGCCATCGAAAGCAGCACCCCCCGGCTCTTGCTGAACTTCCGCCCCTTCATGTTCAGGTACTCGTTGCTCGGCACGTCGTAGGGCAAATTCAACCCGCCGTAAGCCATCAGCATCCCCGGCCAGATGATCGTGTGGAAAGGAATGTTGTCCTTCCCGATAAAATTGTAAATGCGCGCTTCGGGATTCACCGCCGCGTCCCACCACTCGCGCCACTGTTCCGGCTCGCCGCTCAACGCTGCCCACTCCTTCGCCGCGCTCAGGTACCCGATCACCGCGTCGTACCACACATAGATGCGCTTTCCCTCGTACCCCTCCACCGGAATCGACACGCCCCACGAAATGTCCCGCGTGATGGGCCGCCCGCGCAGCTTTCGCTCCTCCAGTTGCGTCCGCGTGAAATTCAACACGTTCGCCCGCCAATGCTCCTTCCCTTCGCTCACCCACGCCAGCAGGTCCTCGTTCAGCTTCCCGAGATCGAGGAAGAAATGCTCCGTCTCCCGCACCTCCAGGTTCGTGTTCCCCGTCCGCTTCGAACGCGGGTTCTTCAACTCCGTCGCGTCGAAGATGGCGCCGCAATTGTCGCATTGATCCCCGCGTGCCTGCTCGTACCCACACTTGGGGCACGTCCCTTCCACGTAACGGTCCGGCAGAAACGTCCTCGCCTGGGGGTCATAGATCTGCTTCTGCGTGTCCTTGTAGATGAACCCGCGCTCGAGGTGCCGCCGAAACATGTCATGCGTCACCGCCCAATGATTCTCCGTCTCCGTGTGCGTGTAGAGGTCGAACGTCAACCCCAGCCGCTGGTAGCACTCCACGATCAGCGGGTGGTATCGCTCCACCACCTCCATCGGGCTGATTCCCTCGTCCTCTGCCCGGATCGTGATGGGCGTCCCGTGCGTGTCCGACCCACTCACCATCAGCACGTCATTTCCGGCCAACCGCTGATACCGCGCGAAAATATCCGGCGGCAAATTCGCCCCCGCGTAATGACCGATGTGCAACTCGCCATTGGCATACGGCCACGCGACACCGATCAACACCTTGGTCGGACTCGATTCAGGCATGGAGAAGGCTGACGCTCCGTGAAGGATTCTGCCCGGGCCAATGCGCCGCCCGGTGAGGCAAAGCTATCCGGGCAGGGGAGGAGGATGTCGAGGGTCTTTGGACTGCGGCAGCTTGCTGCCGCTTTGGCGCCGGAAGCTTGCTTCCGGTGCTCCAGTTGGCGGACGACGGCAAAGAGTCACTCCCCCTCGCTCGTCCACTCGATGAGCTTCGCCCGCAACTCCTCCTTGGACGGCAGATAAAGCCGATACTCTGCCGCATGGATGTTGGCGTCCGCCGGGAGCGTGATCTCGACCAGGGCGTCGTTCTTTCGCCGGCACAAAAGGATGCCGATGGTGGGATTCTCGTCCGCCACCCGCACATGACGGTCGAAGTAGTTCACATACATCTGCATCTGGCCGAGGTCCTGATGCGTGATCTTGTCGAGCTTCAGGTCGATCAGGACATGACAACGAAGCAGCCGGTTGTAAAACACGAGATCGACGAAGTAATGATCCTCGTCAAAAGTGAAACGCTTTTGCCGCGCCTCGAACAGAAAGCCTTTCCCAAGCTCCAGAAGGAAGTGTTCCAGCTTGTCAATGATGGCCGTTTCCAGATCGGATTCCGAATACGAACTCTTCTCGTCGAGTCCAAGGAATTCGAGCACATACGGATTCTTCAGGATGTCTTGCGGGCGGGCGACCACCTGCCCCTCCTCCGCCAGCCGACGCACCTGCTCCTTGTCCCGGCTCAGGGCCAGACGTTCATAAAGCCCCGAAGCCACCTGCCGCTTCAACTCGGCGAGGGACCACCCGCCCTGCCCCGCCTCGATTTCGTAAAAGCTCCTCTCCTGCCCGTCCCTGATTCCCATTAGGGCATTTTGCTAAATACTGTATCCACAATGCTTGAACCATCCTGCGACAT
>CAYTRP010000353.1:0-4290 GCA_964440195.1 uncultured Candidatus Sumerlaeota bacterium | reverse complement strand
AGCAAGTTCCTCTCGCGCCTCCAGCGCATCGACACGCCCCAGATTGAGGCGTTCCTGACACAACTGGTCAAAGAGAAAGACGTTCAGAGGGCGATCCTGGATAGCCTGGTGGACGGCATTGTCCTGGCCGACAGGGATCTGCGGGTATCGTACCTCAACGACGCCGCGCGCGGATTGCTGGGCCTCGGAGCACGCCGCGTGGTGGACGAGTCGCTACGCCGGATCATGAAGGCCCGCAGCCTGCAGGCAATCGCCGACGACTTCCTTGAGCGCCCGCGCCCGATCACCCACTCGGAGGTGCGCGTCAAGACACCCGAACCGCGCGTGTATGTGGTCTCGGTCATTCCCATCGGCCTGGACGAGGAGGTTCCCACGCACTCCATCTGGCTGATGAGCGACCAGACGGAGACGCATCGCCGCGCGGCGGAACAACAAAAGACCGAAAGCATGCGGTCCCTGGCGACGCTGACCGCGGGAATCGCGCATGAGATCAAGAACCCGCTGAACAGCATCACGATCCATGCCCAGTTGATGGCAAGGGCGGCGGAAGACGCGGCGGGCCACTCCGGCGATCCCTTGATGGACCGGTTGCGGAGAAGCTCGCACGTGGTGATCGAGGAAATCCAGCGGCTGAACCGCATCGTTGACCAGTTCATCAAGGCGGTCCGCCCCTCGCGACCGGACCGGCGCCCAACGCGCCTGAACGAGTTGGTGGAGTCACTGGCCGAGTTGGTGAGGCCCGAGTGCGGCGAGCGGCGAATCGAGTTGGTCCTGGACCTCGATCCCGCAATTCCAGTCGTTCGGGTCGATCCCGAACAGATTTATCAAGCATTGCTAAACATCCTACGCAACGCCATCGATGCGATCGACAAGCCCGAGGGTCACCTGGAGATCAGGACCCATTTGCGGACGGATCATGTCCTGGTGGAGGTGGAGGACAATGGTTGCGGCATCCCCGAGGAAAACCGCCTCTCGATCTTCGAGCCGTACAACACCACGAAGTTCAACGGTGCGGGCTTGGGCCTCATGGTCGTCTTCCGTATTGTGACGGCTCACGGCGGAGCCATTGGCCTCGACAGCGAACTGGGTCGCGGATCGGTGTTCAGAATCGCTTTGCCATTGGACGAAAAACCGGTCCGGCTACTCGCGGGAGAAGCCGTGACGGCAGACTTCGAAGACCTCGCCGAGGTCCAGGAGATCCCGGACGAGGCTTGAAACGGGACTTTTCTCGGGTATTGGGCGGGGATGTGTGAAAATTTCCGTGTTTTTCACAGGTTTGGCCGTTTCTTCTACTTGACTCTATCGGCAACCCGGACGTCTTGAGTGGTTTCAGAACACCGCGAGCCCGGTGCGGAGAGCGCGACTTTCCAGGCTGCACTCCCCGTCAACATCCCTTTCCCGAAGAGGAACACCCGCCATGGCAAAGAAAGAAGTGAAGGCTCTTACGAAGGCTCAGCTCGTCGCCCATCTGGCCGAGAAGGCCAACCTGCCGAAGAAGGAAATCGCCGCCCTGCTCGAAGAACTGACGACGGTCGCTTACAAGGAAGCCAAGAAGGAAAAGGGCTTCACGCTCCCCGGGTTGGGCAAGTTGGTGGTCAGCCGCCGCAAGGCGCGCGTGGGCCGCAACCCCCAGACCGGTGAAGCGATCAAGATTCCCGCGAAGAAGGTCCTGAAGTTCCGCATTTCCAAGCAGGCCAAGGACGCCATCCTCTGATCGCAGTTTGAAATGGCCCCCGATCCAGCGGGGCTTGACCGGAAACCCAACCGCCGACGGGAGTGGCTGCCCGCCGGCGGTTTCGTTTGGCTTTTCCGCCGAGGATTCTCCTTGCCGCGTGCGGCCCCCCAAGGGGCCAATCTGGATTCAGCCACGGACAAGAGGACGGGCGCGAATGGAACCGGAAGACGTCAACAGCCAGCTTGAGAAGCTCTACAGCAGCGCGGAAGCGGCGTCGAGCGAGGGCTTGGTGGATGAGGCCATTCGCCGATGCGAGACCGCGCTCGAAATGCTCGACATGCATCCCGACGAGGATGTCACCTTCACCCACGCGGACTTCCTCATGGTCGCGGGGCATGCATGCTGGGAGGACGGGGACATCGAGGCGGCACAGCGCTTCTACCGGCAGGCCTACGAGATAGACATCAGCCGCATCGACGCCATGGTGGCCGTCGGGGTCTCGCTCTTTCATCTTTGCAGGTTCCACGCGAGCCAACACTATCTTGAGCTGGCCAGCGTCGAGGACCCGGAGATCGCCGAGGTATGGTACTATCTTGCGCTGCTGGCCCTGCGGCGCAATGAGCGGGGGGTGGCGGAACTCTTCTTCGCGCGCGCCCATGACCTCGAACCGGAGCGTTGGCTGCGTCCGAGGTTCATGGAATTCACCGAAGTCGAGCGGCTGCTCAAGAAGACTCTCAAGTCATTCCCGGCGGAAATCCTCAAGGTCATCGAGAACGTCGCCGTCCTCGTCGAGGAGCGGCCCGATGACCAGTTGCTGCACGAGAGCGAGCCGCCGCTGGACCCGCTCGTCCTGGGACTCTTCGATGGAACGCCCTACCCCGAGGAGAGTGTCTTCGGAGCACCGGACCGCCCCAATCGCATCCTGGTCTTCGCCGAAAACATCGGGTTGGTCGCAGAGGATGAGCAGCGCCTTCATGAAGAACTGGCCGTTACATTGAAGCATGAAATCGGGCACTTCCTCGGTCTCGACGAGGATGAACTGACGGCCCGCGGACTTGATTGAATCCCTCCCCCACAATTGGAACCGATGACCCCGGCAACCATGAACGAACCCGTGCAGGCACCCGAGCGGACCGATAGCCTGCGCGTCGGCATGGTGACACTGGGCTGCGACAAGAACACGGTGGACAACGAGTACCTCGCGGGGCTGCTCTCGCAGCGCGGACTCAACATCGAGATCGCGGACCCGGCCTCGCCGCCCGATGTCGTGGTGATCACCACGTGCGGGTTCATCGCCTCGGCGCGCCAACAGTCCTTCGACGCCATCGGCGAGTGGGCGGCGATTCGCCGGCGCTCGGGCACAAGGCTCGGGGTGATCGGCTGCCTCGCCCAGCGCGAGGGAGAAAACCTCCTGCGGCAATACCCGGACATTGATTTCCTGGCGGGAGTGGGGGACTTTGAGCGCGTGGCGCGCCTGGTGGCGGGCGAGGGCAAGTCGCAGTTCGTCGAAGACACGAACAAGACGGAAGCGTGGCAACTGGAGCGGCAAAGCCCCGCCGCCAACGAACGCCCGACGGTGGAGTTCGACGACCGGGAGTTTACCCCAACCGCTCCGCGGGTCATCGTCCCAAGGGCCCTGCCGCGCCTGCGCATGGACAAACGCCCCCACGGGTTCCTCAAGATTTCCGACGGCTGCAACCACACGTGCACGTTCTGCAGCATTCCCCTGATGAAGGGGATCTACACGAGCGTGCCGAAGGGCACGCTCCTCGATGAGGCAAGGCGGATGCTCGATGGGGGCGTGCGCGAGATCAACATCGTCGCACAGGACATCACCAAGTATGGCCTCGATCTCGAGAAGCGGTTCATGCTCCCCGAACTGCTGAACGAGATTGCCTCGCTGCCGGGGCAATTCTGGGTGCGCTTGTTCTACCTGTATCCCTCGACCGTGACACGAGACCTCGTGTCGGTGATGCGCGAACAGCCCAAGATCGCGCGCTACCTCGACATTCCCCTCCAGCATCTCGACCCCGCCGTCCTCAAGCGGATGAAGCGCCCGCACGATCGCGAGCGGACCATGGACATGCTGCGCATGTTGCGGAGCGAGATGCCGGACGTCGCCTTGCGCACGACCTTCATCGTCGGGTTCCCGGGCGAGACCCCGCCGGAGTTCAAGACGCTCGTCGAGGGGATCGAGGAGATCCGCTTCGAGCGCATGGGCGTCTTCACTTATTCCCGCGAGCCGGGAACCCCCTCTGCTTCGATGCCCAATCAGGTGACGGACAAGGTGAAGGACCGGCGGCGGGAGAAGCTGATGAAGCTGCAAGCGCGCATCAGTGCCGGGTGGGCCGAGGCCCAGATGGGATCGGTGCGCGAGGTGCTCGTCGAGGGGCGCGTCCCGAATTCGGACTGGTACGTCGGAAGAAGCCACAGCGAGGCCGCGGATATCGACGGCGTCGTGCGCTTCGAATCGCCGCTTGCCCACAAGCCCGGCGATTTTGTGGGTGTCCGCATCACGTCGGCGGATGTCTATGACCTGAACGGCGAAGCGGTCGTCAGCGCGCCCTCCGGGACTGGACGCTAGACCAATTTTCTAAATAGTGTATCCACCCTGG